>JABDKH010000215.1 GCA_013002345.1 Rhodothermales bacterium | reverse complement strand
TGTACGAGAGGGGGGACTCGAACCCCCACGGGTGTTACCCCACTAGATCCTAAATCTAGCGCGTCTACCAAATTCCGCCACTCTCGCAAGCGGCAGGCTGTTATCGCGCGCGCAGCCATTGGTTCCGCAGCCATTCGGGGCATTCCGGACTTCCCCCGGTTTGCATGCGCACCCACGATGCCAACCGGAACCATCCTCAAATCATACGATATTCCTAGAACCTCGCCGTGCCGAGAGGGTATGCATGCGCTGAACCCCGCTCGACCGCCCACCTATATCCGCTATGAAGAATTTTACCCTGCGCGCACTCACGGTCAGCATCCTGCTGGTCACCGGATGCTCCACCTCAAAACATACGGCTGTCGTTACGGAGAAGCCGCCCTCCACCGAGAAGCTCGGCACTCCGCAACACGTGTCGACCGCCGCTGCCGCTCCGGCCGCTGCCGTCGTCGCCCCCGGCCGCTTCGACGGTGGCAAGATGTGGACCTTCGATAATCCGCCGATGGAGTACTTCAACGAGGCGTACGGCTTTCGTCCCGATTCCGCCTGGTTCGATAAGGCCCGACTCGGCTCCCTGCGCTTTGCGACCTACTGCTCCGCATCTTTCGTTTCTCCCAACGGCCTCATCGCCACCAATCACCATTGCGGACGCGGCAGCGTTTCCGATGTGAGCAAGAAGGGGGAGAACCTGCTGGACAATGGCTTCTACGCCGGCCACGTGGAGGACGAGCGCAAAGTAGAGGAGTTGTTCGTGGAGCAGCTCATCTCGATAGAAGACGTCACCGACCAGGTATACGCTGCAGTCAAAGGTGTTTTCGGTGACGAGGCTCAGTCAGGAGCGAGAAGACAGAAAGCTGACGCCGTCGAACAGACGATGACCAACAAGGTCAAGGCAACCGACTCGACGCTATCGGTGCAGGTGATAGAACTCTATAACGGCGGACAGTATTCGGCATATACGTTCAAGCGATACGATGATGTCCGACTCGTGATGGCCCCCGAACTGCAGATCGGCTACTTCGGCGGTGACCCGGACAACTTCACCTACCCGCGATTCAACCTGGACTTCAGTTTGTTTCGCGCCTATGGCGAGGATGGTCTCCCGCTCAAGACCGAGAAGTATTTCCCGTGGTCGGTCGACGGGGTTAAGGAAGGCGACGCAGTATTCATTGTGGGAAATCCTGGATCGACCAGCCGGCTTAGCACAGTCAGCCAGCTGGAGTTTGAGCGCGATCACTCGCTGCCGGCGCAGCTCGGGATCTTCACGAGCAGATCGGCAATTCTGAAGGCCTACATCGACGCCCACCCTGAGGAGGCTGAAGAGTACGATCTCAGAAACACGTACTTCTCTCTCGAAAACTCGATCAAGGCATTCCGCGGACAGCTCTCTGGACTCAAGGATCCATATTTGATCGCACGGAAGAACGGCGCCGAACAGGAACTGAAGAGAGCGTTGTCGGCGACCGATTCTTTGAACAAGCTGTACGGTTCGGTCTTCAACGACATTGCGACGATGCAAAAATCGAAGCAGGCTGTCGCCGGGCAGTCTGGCGCGTTCACGTACTTCGGATCGGAGGCGTTGACGTCGCACATTCTGCTCCGCGGTCTGTATGGCTACCTGCACGATTTTCTCAAAGAGCGTGGCGCTCCCGCGGAAAGGACTTCGTCCCTGAAGAAGGACGGCCTGGCAGTAGACGACTGGCCTGCCGAGATCGAAGAGCAGTTCATCGCCGCCCGGTTGTCGGAGATGAAGTCCTATCTCGGTGCCGACCATCCGATCGTGAAAGGAATACTCAACGGAAGCACTCCGGATTCAGTCGCGAAGCGTGTCGTGGCGGGCACGGCGCTGAAGGATTCGACCGGATTCGCGGGACTGCTTGACAAGGGCTACAGATCAAGTGGAGACCCGACCGTAAAACTGATCAACGCACTGGCGCCGGCCTATCTCAGTCTGGGCCAGCAGCTCTCCAGTTTTCAGTCCACCGAGGAGAATCTGAATGCGAAGCTGGCACGGGCGCGTTTCGCCATCCACGGTCGCACAATGCCACCCGACGCTACGTTCTCGCCGCGACTTGCGGACGGCGTGGTTGCCGGGTACGATTACAACGGCACGCGCGCGCCCGCATTCACTACGCTGTTCGGACTTCTCGATCACTACTACTCGTACAAGGGTCGCGAAGAGTGGAAGCTTCCGGAACGCTGGATCAATGGTGCGGCTAACGTCGACCTCTCGACTCCGCTGAACTTCGTTTCGACGAACGACATCACCGGCGGCAACTCGGGTTCTCCGGTGTTGAATCGTGATCTGGAACTGGTCGGCCTCGCGTTCGACAGCAATGTCGAAGCGCTACCCAACGAGTATCTGTTTCTTGATGTCAGCGGACGTACCGTGTCGGTCGATTCGCGAGGCATTCTGGAGGCGCTCGACGATATCTACGATGCGGATCGCCTGGTGCTCGAGCTGAAGACCGGCACGTTCTATGAGTCGGAAGAGAAGGCGGACGAAGCGGTGATGGTGGCGCACTAAAGACGGTCCGAAAGAGCGGCGACGATTGCAGGGGTTACGTCGAGAATCGACGCGACGTCACCGAACAGCGGGGCCGCAGGCCCGACCGCAATGAACGGGACCGGGTTGCGAGTGTGGGTCTTGCGCGAGAGATCTTCCATGTTGCCGTGGTCGCTCGTTACCAGCAGCGTGATTTCGGCTCGCCGTGACTCCGTGGTCAGCGTTCCGAGAAACCGGTCGAGGGACATCAGGACCGTGCGCGCATCATCGAACGATCGGCTGTGGCCCACCTTGTCCGTCATAAAGTACTCGAACACAGTGAGTCGGTGAAACCGCGACAGTTCGACCAGTGACGTGGCGGCCTCATCTTCAGTCACAGGCGATGCATCGAATCCGGCCGATGCCAGTCTCTCACCGGTGATGTCGGCGGCGACGGCCTGCCCGTTTCGCAGATCGCCCAGGTCGCGTATCGGAATTCCTGCGTCAAGACAGCAGCGGGTCGTGACCGTCCACCTGTCGCGCG
>JABDKH010000214.1 GCA_013002345.1 Rhodothermales bacterium | reverse complement strand
CCGTTCGCACTTCACCTGACGGTCTGCCGTGTGTCCCGGCTTCCCACGAACGCTTTTCTCATTCTGGCGGCACTGTGGCTGATGATGTTCTCTGCCAGCGCGCAGGTGATCATCGTTGCCCCCATTCTTCCTGAGATCAGCGAAGCTCTTGGTATTGGTGAGGCCCTGCAGGGTCTCTTGATCACGTCCTACACGGTGACTCTCGGAATTGTAGCACTGATCATCGGTCCGATATCTGACAAGGTCGGTCGGCGTCGGATCCTGTTGATTGGATGCGGGTCCATGAGTGCCGCACTGGCGCTTCACGGGATGGTCGATACGTACGTTTCCTTCGTGGCTGTGCGTGCCCTTGCCGGTGCTGCGGGTGGAGCCCTGAGTGGGGGCGCGGTGGCCTTCGTCGGCGATTTCTTCCCGTACGAGAGAAGAGGGTGGGCAAATGGCTGGGTGATGAGCGGAATGGCTGTCGGTCAAATTCTCGGGATACCGGTCGGAAAGATCCTCGCCGATCAGTTCGGGTTCAGGTGGCCATTCCTGATGTTCGCGGTGACGATGGCGATCGCTACGCTACTGGTCTGGCTCTTTCTGCCGCAGCCGGATGTGCGCCGAGACGAGGGGCGGCTGGGCATCCGAAGCTCGATCGTAAAGTACCGACTGCTCATGGCTACCGATTCAGTTCGTGCGGTGTCGATCGTCTATCTGTTGATGTTCTTCAGTCTCGGGCTTTTCGTGATCTATCTCCCGACATGGCTCGAGATGGTCGTGGGTGTGAGCGGGACCGACATTGCGTCACTCTTCTTCGTTGGCGGCCTGGCAAATGTGGTGAGTAGTCCGATCGCAGGCCGCCTGTCCGACCGCGTCGGTCGCAAGCCATTGATTATCGCTTCGTGCGTTGGTCTGGGCATCGTTATGGTTGTCACCACCTACGCCATCCAGGGAATATGGACCGCCTACATCTTCTTCGCGACGGCTATGGTGATGTTCGCACTCCGGATCAGTCCGCTCCAGTCACTGATGACGGCACTGGTCCCGGACGAGCGTCGGGGGATGTTGATGAGCCTGGCGATTGCGGTGGGCCAGGTGGGCATGGGACTGGGGTCTGCGCTGGCCGGTGTGGCCTACACGAGCTACGGCTACATCAGCAATACCATGATGGCCACCGCATCCATTGTCGTCATGGCATTCATGGTTCACTATTTCCTACCGGAGCCTACGGCCGAGACGGCCGCTGCGTCTACCTGACAGATTTCGGGACCGGTCGGCTAAACCAATCCGACCAGTAGAGCCAGCGCCTCGTGACTGGAGACGACGAATCGCGCGCCATGGCTGCGGAGCAGCTCGCTATGCGCGCCGGTCTCCAGATAGGGGGGAACGAAACCCACGGGTATGACCCCGGCGTTTGTTGCGGCCTGCATGTCGTCGATAGTGTCACCGACGTAGGCCGATTCCCCGGGTAGATGATCTCTGGAGAATTCTCGTAGCTGCTCCAGTGCTCTGGTAAGTGGGTAACCGTCCGGTTTGGGTCTCTCTCCCTGCTGCTCTCGCGCGATGACGACTTTGAAGAAGCGCGACCACTCTAAGTGTTCGATCGTCCACAGGGCTTCCTCAGCGGGACGCCCGGTTACGACGCCGATGTCGATGCCGGTGATCGCGAGACCTTCGAGGAGCGAATGCGGCACCAGCGGGGTCTCGTCGGCGATCAGTCCATTCCACGCGGATCCGCGATACCGTATCTGAAACTCGCGTACGACGTCGTCGAGGCGAACCTCAACGCCTGTTTCGCGAATGATCGCGTGCGTCAGTTCCCAATCATCGTTGAAACCACCGCGGTTCTTGTATTCCTGTATCACGTGCGGCTCGACAACCTGACCGGTAAAGTGCTCGGCGGTCTGCGCAACAGCAGAACGGTACGATCGCGACACGTCGACGAGCACTCCGTCCATGTCGAAAAGCACGCACGTAACTGAAGGGAAAACGTCCATAGTCCGGCGAATTCGTCTGGCCCTATACGCAAAGAGGCCCGCCGTTGAAATAACGATGGGCCTCTCTCTAGCGCTGATCCGACAGCGCTACGAGTTCATGGTGATAAGGAATT
>JABDKH010000213.1 GCA_013002345.1 Rhodothermales bacterium | reverse complement strand
GACGCCGGGTGAGAAGTGGCCGAGTTCGCGCGACACGGTCCGGTTCGTCGACAATCTAGATGGATCCTACTCGGCCGTGATTGATGCGTCGCAGGATGAACTGGATGCCGGAGCTCTCCTAGTGCATCGAATTGGGGGTGTGAACTACTCCATGCAGCCGCTTCCACTGCCGATGCAACGATGGTGGAGCGTACACATTGGACAGTTCTTTGGCTCAACCAGTGGTGCCGTCCTGGATACCGACATCGAACTACCGGTCAGCCCGCATTTTTCTCTAGAGGCACAAGTCAATGCCAAGCTCTTTGGATCGAGCGTGCGAGATATTCGCCGCCCGGGCACCGACAGCACATGGGTCGGACTGTCAGCGTGGGGTAAGAGCTATCTGCATAGGCAGACACGGCCAAAGAAGTACGCTCCGTTTGCGGCAGTCGGTGTAGGCGTTGTGGGAGATAAGAGTCAGTGGAGCCCATCCGTCGCGGTGACGGCCGGCACCGGAATCGATGTTCGGGGGAGGTTTCGGGTCGACGTGTCAGTCTTTGCTGAACAGGTTCTCGGGCCAGGCGACGATCCTCAACACTGGGGCTTTCGGGTTGCTCTGAAACTACGGCGAGGTGTATCGTGGTGGACGCCGCCCCTGCCCTGCTCGGACCGGTGATCAAGTAACGTTGTGCTAATGGCACATCAGACCTGATCCATCAACTCCTACGGTCGTTAGTCAGCCTTTTGTACCCGTCGGATATCCGCAGATCATCCAGCCAGATTGACACCTCGATATCTTCGAGCGTCGCTCCCCTGTCCAGCGCTTGCTCTACGTAATAGAGCGCGGAATCCCGGCGGGCCAGTATCTCATGCACCTTTGCGGCCACCACTAGGTCTGACGGCTGAATTCGTTCAAGTGACAGCAGGTGGTACATGGCCGATCGGGCGAGATCAGGTTGCCCGAGCTTCGCATACGCCTCCGCGATATAGTTCAGTGCGTTGCGATCATTGGGATTGATCTCGAGGCGATCCGAAGCCAGTCCAATTACCCGCCACCACGCGTCAAGTGCTTCCTCCTCACGCTCGGTCTTCCAATACGCGTTACCGAGTTGATCCCAGCTATCGTAATCGAGCTCCTGGACACTAATCGCACGCTCGAACCAGTGAGCCGCCTGCTCGAAGTCGCGATGCGAATAGTACAGGCGTGCGATGTTGTCATTCGCGAACGCCACCGCAGATGTCGTATTTGTATCGACCTCCGTGGCGTAAATGAACTGCGCCATCGCATCCTCCCACCGCCCGAGCTCCCTGTACTGGGCGCCGAGATTGTTATATCCCCACGGGTTGTCCGGGCGAAGCTCGATCACCCTTCGGAAACACGATGCAGCTTCCTCATGCCGGCCTTCATAGTGATAGAAGATCCCCAGACCATTATTGTACTGCCAGTAGTCCGGCTTCAGCTCAATGGCCTTCTGATAGTATTGCTCGGCCTTGATGACCTGGTCTCGGAGGCCATAGATCTTGCCCAGATTGTAGTGGACCGCTGCCGAATTGGGTAGGAGCGATTGAGCCCGAATGAATTCGTTTTCGGCATTGTCGATCTCACCTCGCTCGAGATACGTCAATCCAAGTGCGATTCGGGCAGGAGCGAGATCCTTATTCAGATCACGAGCCCTGGTACCATGCTGAACGGCCAGATCAATGAACTGAGCATCTCTCGTGAGTTTGTACTTCTGCAGATAGGCCTCGCCCAGGGCAGCGTGTGCAATCGCATACGTGTCATCCTCGCTCACGGCGGCTTTCAGGAGATCGATCGCCGCATCCACGTTCGCCTCGTCTTCGCTCTCGAACAGGTAGCCTCTTGCACGCGTGTACTCCAAATAGGCATCCGATACGGCCGTACTCCCCACACTGAGTTCGTCCAGGACGTCGAGATCGACGTACAGACCGAGCAGGCCGGCGAGACCGACAACCACCTCCTCTTGCAGTCTCCCGATGTCGGAGTACGGGATTCGTAGGAGACGACTGTCCGCGACGCGGGCGTCAGGGAATTCAACAAGGTCGAGCTGCACGAGTAACTCGTCCGTTGCGTCCTGCGCGCTCGGACGGATCACCAGATCGACACCGAACTTCTCGGCTGCACCTTGCGGACTACTGACTTCTCGATAGAGGATGTCATCTGTCGGAACGACGGAGAGCCCGCCGCTGCGTCCTTCGAGTCGCACCAGACTGCTCGTGATGGCCTGGTACAATCCGTTCACCAGCATCGAGTCGGCGCCAACGTTGACAAAGGGCAAGACGGCGAGATCAACCGGTTCTGCTGGAGGCAGGGTACAGGAGTCAATGAGATTGTCGACAGCGAGGGTCAAGACGAACAGTGATAGCAAAACGGCTGCCATCTTGCCGGGCCACGCCATTCTCATCATGCGATCCGTGGCCCGGTCCAGCCATGACACGGGTTCAGGCGACCCAGGCGATTCCGGCAAGGGCCGCGGCTCCTTCAGCTTCCGAAGCTCGTTCCCGAGCTCCTCAACCGACTGCAACCGCTCGGATCGATCCTTGACAAGACACCGACTGATAACGTCCACCAATCCGTCCGGCACATCCGGACGATTGAGAGCGATCGCCGGCGGATCGACATTGAGTACCTGATAGATAGTCGCCTGCTGATGCTCTGCCAGAAACGGATGGACACCAGTGAGCATCTCGTACAATAGCAGGCCCGTAGCCCAGACATCGGTACGGGCATCCACACCTTCGCCCCGGATCTGTTCGGGAGCCATGTAGCCAGGGGTACCGACAATAGAGCCTTGCGGAGTCAGCGTACTCTGGCTCGCCACCTTGGCCACACCGAAGTCGAGCAGCCTGATGTGGCCACGTCGCGTCACCATCACGTTCGCCGGCTTGACGTCCCGGTGCACGATTCCGTTTTCATGTGCTTCGGCTAATCCGGCCGTGATCCCGATTCCGTAGTCGATCACGCGGGCGACCGGAAGCGGCCCGCGATCGATCTTCTTCTTGAGCGTCTCTCCGTCGTAATAAGCCATAGCGACGAAGAGTTGACCATCATCCAATCGTCCGACTTCATGCACCACGGCGATGTTGGGATGATTCAGCGACGAAGCCGCGTTCACCTCATGCTTGAACCGCGAGACTGCCGACTCGTCACGGCTCATTTCCGGCGGCAGGAACTTGAGCGCCACGTCGCGCGGTAAATTCGCGTCATGGGCCCGATAGACGACACCCATGCCTCCGCCGCCGAGGTGCTCTTCAACTCGAAAATGCGAGACCATCTTCCCCAGCAGTCCGTACGGGTCGACTCGCTGGTCGTCATCGAGGACTTCAGACAGCGAATCGGATGGGAAAATCGGTCCGAGGTCATCGAAGAAACGAATGGCTTCCTCGTGCGCCTTGATCAAGTCCAAAATCTCTGCTTTGAGATCCTGATCCGCGCGACAGGCATTGTCGAGCGCACGAAGCCTCTCTTCGCCCGGCAGATCTACCACATCGGCGAAGATGGATTCGACTCGCTCCGGATCCAGGACTTTCATGGCTGTCGCCCGTCTTGCACCGAGGGACGTTTCGGATTCTCCATTTGTCGGTGTAACCATATGTGCCCCAACGCCCAGTGCTTCTTGATAATCGCGAGTTGGCAGCCGTGGGCTGCGGCGATCTCAGAGGCGCTCAAGCGGCCGAAGAGGACACATGTTGCCACGTCCGCCCTGACAGCGTCGATGGCTTCGAGCGACGTCAGCGCGGAATCGAGTTTGAGCAGAGCGCTTATCGTCTGCTCGCCGAAGACCACGCGCCCCACTCTCGGATCAGCGAGTGATTGATCATTTGCTTCTCGACGGAAACCGTCGGGATCGTCGCCGACGCCCGGTTGACTGGTTGTGTCCCCTCCGTCGCAACAGCGTTCAGCGCACTCGACGAGTAGCTGTCGCAACGCACACGACGTGGCCCTGAGAAGCCGGGCACGGGTGCCGTAGTCGGCCAGGGCCGGACTTCGAGTACGGCTCAGAACCTCTCGAACCGCCGACCCGATGTCAATCGTGACTGTGCCGTTCAGCGGCAACGTAAATCGGGTCGCTTCGACGGACAACTGCCGATGCAGACCGACTACGAGTTCGTCGCGCCCGTCGGCGCCCGGCCCACTGCTGTTCCGTAGCAGTGCCGTGAGCTCACCCTCATCTGCGAACTGCATGGCTGCGCCAACATGCGCCCGGGTCGTAATACCCGCGAGGTCCCGCGTCCCCACCGTAGGATTGACATGGATATTGTGTCGACGCCGGGTCTCATTATTTGACAACAGACCCTTCCGTTCGTCGGAACCTCTTCGCCGAATCCTTACGTGATGCATAAGTCAGATTCAGGCAAACATGCAAGGGGGGAATCCCTGATAGTCGCGGATGGCGCCTGTTTTACAGTCGATTGCGACGAAAAGCGCGGGAGAATCCGCGACCCGTGAACGTCTCCGTATCAGTTACCCCGATCGGGCACCACAACCCGTCACGCCGTTTTCTCCAGCGCTCTCAGCACAACTCGACAGTGAGCTGGTCCGATTCCGGCACGAATCAAGTTCAGGTCCCGCCACTCGCATGAAATCCTCCAGATCGAGTACCTTATCGTTGGAAACTCGCCTCCCCTGCTCGCCTGGGAGCAATAGCGCCCGACTCGAATCCTCACTCCACCCGGCCCCATGAAAGATCTATTTGACCGTCTCTTTTCGCAGGCAAGCGGAATGCCGTTCCGCATCACATACCCGGATGGGTCCGTCGTCAAGTATGGCGGCGATGGCGAACCACGGTTCAATCTGATCTTCCGGACGGAGAAAGTGATGCGCGCCATTCTCGTCAACGTCGACCTCGGTTTCGGCGAGGCCTATATGGTCGGCGACATCGACATCGAGGGGAACATGGTCGACCTGATGACGATGGTGATGACGACCAATCTGGTAGACGCCTTCCGCAAAGTCGTCTATAGTCCGACCAACATCCTCAGAAATCTTCCGAACCAGGCGCGCGTGTTCTGGCAGTATCTGTATCAGCGGCACACGTACGAGAACGACAAGCGATATATCTCCGAGCCGTACGACCTCGGTAACGACTTCTATGCGCTGTGGCTCGACAAGGACATGCAGTATACCTGCGGGTACTTCAAGACGCCCGACGATTCCATCGATCTCGCACAGGATCAGAAACGCGAACACCTGTGCCGCAAACTCCTTCTTCAGCCTGGAGAAACGCTTCTCGACATCGGCTGCGGATGGGGAGGCATGATGATTTACGCTGCTCAGCATTACGGGATCACCGGCGTCGGCGTGACCCTGTCGAAGGAGCAGGCGGAGGAATCGAATCGGCGTATCCAGAAAGCGGGGTTGCAGGACCGAATCCATGTAGAGCATGCCGACTATCGGGATCTGCCGAAGCAGGGCCGCGTGTTTGACAAGGTCGTTTCGGTGGGCTGCATGGAACACATCGGAGAGCGAAACCACGACCTGTTCTTTTCCATCGCCAAGCAGTCGCTCAAGCCGAACGGCACACTCGTAATTCACACGATCGGGAAGATGAAACCCGGACAGAGCCTAGCGTTCGGCAACAAGCACGTGTTCCCCGGTGTGTATACTGCGACGCTTTCAGAGATCTCTCTGTGCGCGCAAAAACTCGAGATGCGAATCATGGACGTCGAGAACCTGCGGCTGCATTACTCCTACACGACCCAGCGGTGGCTGGATGCGTTTGAGGCACACGTGGATGAGATCCGCGAGATGTATGATGAGCAACTCGTTCGCCTGTTTCGCATTTACCTTAGCCATGGTGTTGCGCTCATGCGATACGGTACCAACGAACTGTATCAGATCATCATGACGCCGGGCGTCGACAACGAACGACCGCTTACGCGTGACTGGATGTACGCGGAGAAATCGCATAACGGCCGCGAGACTGTTCCGAATAAGCTGGTTGCCGAACCCGCGGACTAAATCGCAGGGCAGGACCGGAGTGCGATGGACTCCGCCAGGCGTAGTGCTGGCCGGCCGACCGTTCGTCTATCTCGCGACCACCATTCGCCTCGTCTCGACGTAGTCCCCGGCCTGCAGTCGGTACAGATAAATGCCAGTCGGAAGTCCCGCGGCATCAAAGGACACGTCGTATCGCCCCGCCGGCTTCGTTCCGGAGGCGAGGACGCGGACTCGTCTTCCTAGCACGTCGAAGACCATCACCGTAGCGTCGGCCAGCGCAGGCAGCGTGTAGGAAATGGTCGTGTTCATGCTGAACGGGTTGGGGTAGTTCTGAAACAAGACAACTGTAGACGCAGCCATTGATGGATCACCAAATGCTACCGGATCTATGCTGCCCAGATAGTCTGAAATACCGTTTAGCAATGCGGCCGCAGAGACCGCAAATTCGGTAACATTCTGGGTCCGGATCTCTTCATACGTCAGGGCCAGTACCGCGTCGCCGTGGTTCAGCCAGAACCAGCTCTCCGGATATACAGTCGGCGTTTGCGTCGTCCAGCTGATGAACCCGTCCCAATCGAGAATTCCCTGCGGCCAGTAGTGGCGCACGCTTCGAATGAATGTTCGCTCTTGCGCCGCGTACAAAGCCGATGTCCCGTTCTCATGATGATAGACGAAGTATCTCGATCGACTGCTGCCGTCGGCGTGCATGTTAAGCGCAATACGTACGGGTGACTCAGAAGTCATGTACTCCTCGAACAGCTTCCGTAGCGTCGCGACTTCAGGCTCCGGCTGTGGCGTGTCCCAGCCTCTCTCGAGGTCCACGCCGTTTGCGTTCTGGCGGGCGAATCCGAGTTCAACACCATCGGGGTTATACATGGGCATGATGTTGAACACGCACGTGCTGCGGAGTCCTTGCGCGAGCGGGCTGTCCCCCGCCAGGATACGAATGATCTCGCGGGTCGTATACAGCGACTCGACTTCGCTTGGATGGGTTCGTGCGTGCATTGAGACGCGGAATCGGGGAGGCTGTCGTTCCACCGTATCCGTCACCGTAACTAGCCACAACGAGCGACCTTGAACGCTTTCGCCCGGCTGACGAAGCTCGACAAACGGACTGCGCTGCCATATCGCGAGATCGACCAGCAAGCTGTCGTAGTTGTATCCCCAATTGGTCGTGCCGTATCTGACGGTTGAGGCATCATGCACTACATCAGGAACGTATTGCTCCGCGTGAATTGACCCCTGTGACAACGCGGCGGACTGCCCGACTGCGGTCTGTATCGACAGGCTAGAACTCGCCACGCAACATATAAACACTGACCGTGCAAAAGATTGTGTCGTTGACCTCATGGGGATTCTCGACCGGATGGCATGGACAAGAATTGACGACGCGTTCGGTCAAGTCTCGAACTCATCTCACTACCTACGGACAGTGAGGGGTCGCGGTCTGCCGGGAAAACCCTGAAATCGACGGTTGGACAACCTCCGCCCTCCGACCCGCTTCGTCACGTACGTTGTGTAACTACGGGCCTCCATGATCGTACGGAGTGTGAGAGAGGCGCGCAAGGATCCGTGTCGTACATGAGCTTTTCCCATGCTCCGTCTGTGCGGATCCGGAGTCCGGCGTGCCATCTCAGACTAAGGTGTTGCCCGATGACAGATCCAGAATCAGATGAAACAACGGGTCTCGACGACGAGTGGCAGCCGTTCTGGCAGGCGATGCATGAGATGGAGATCGACGACGAGATCCGGCCCAGGTTTATGGACGCCGTGGAGGGACGAATAAGCTGGGAGGAATTTCGAGCTGACCTGGAGGCCTCGGACGAAAAACGGCGTGTGAAATGACCCTGCCGTTATCACGGCGATCGGGACCGACGCGGGCTCACCGGGCCGTGTGGTACCGTGTTCTTCAGCCGAGCGACGCCACATTATATGGAGCAGCATTACCGCACGGCGGGCCCCGGGCGATGATGTTTCTCCGGGGCCGGGCGACGTCACTTGCCGCCGAACATTCCGAACCAGGGAGTCGCTACCTGATACCGACCAGTTCGACCTCGAAAACGAGTGTGGCATGTGGCGGTATTGCGCCACCAGCACCACGCGCACCATAACCGAGATCCGGCGGGATGACGAGGATTCGTCTCTCCCCGACCGCCATACCCTCGACGCCTTGATCCCACCCTGAAATCACGCGGCCGGCGCCGAGCGGAAACGAGAACGTGTCGCCACGATCGCGGGAACTGTCGAATTTCTTGCCGCGATTGTCAGCGGCTGACGCATCGAACAGCCAGCCGGTGTAATGGACGACCGCCGTGCTGCCGGCTGAAATAGGGTCGCCGTCGCCCTGTTCGATTACTTCTATTTTCAGTCCACTATCGGTTGTCATGATCTCGGGGTTGGTTGGTAGAGGAAACAACTCACGCATCTGGCGACATCCGTTCGTCATCGACGCTGGTTCGAAGATCACTTCACTGGTCGCCGCTGTCCTTCAATCGGTCAGCAAACCGTTAGTTCTGTGCCAGGTCCCTGGACACGAATTCAGCTGTACGATCTGCCAGAGCTACGCGTTGACGGTTACATCAAGTACAGCGCAAAGAACAGCATCAGTAGCAGGAGCAGAACGGCGACCGCGGTGTAGCTTGTCTTCTGGCGGGGAAATTCGTAGCCGCAATAGGGGCAGGTCTCGTAGTCGGCGCGACGTCCGTGCACATCCATGGCGCATGACGGGCATTCAAACGAATCAGCCATTCTCTATTGTTTCAAACTTGCCCGGATTGCAACGGCGACGGTCCGATGTCGCAACCACTAAGTAAAAAGCCCGGCTCACAGGCGCAAGACGGGCTTCTTGCGGAACCCGGATACGATCCAGATAGTGACGAGCAAGCGCTGTTCGCTCCGCCGTTGGCCGACCGGAGGCGAACACGGGGCGCCGGAGAGATGCTGTTCGTACACTCGAGCGACACCGGATCAGCGGCTAACGTTATGCCAGCTTCTTTCGCCCGACCGCTCTGGCCTCTTCGTCATCAAGTACGAGCGTCGCTTCGGCATCGAGCACGCCGTTCCAGTTGAGGAGCCAGTCGGCAACCGCCTGCGGGTCATCGGACTCAACAACCGCGGCACCAGTGAACCCCACCAGGTCATGCCACCGTCCGATGAGTTTTATTCTGTCGCCCAGATCGGCCTGGTCATCTTTCGCCGACATCTCGGAGAATGCCTTCAGGACTTCGTGTCGTTTGTCTTCGTGGACTCGCCAGTTAACAAGGAACTTCATCAGTTCTATCCTCGATTCGATTAACGAAAACACTTGTGCGCGGAATGACACGCACGTGGCTCGAAGTGGTGAGACTTCGACCGCCTGACGGCGGATTGCCGTCGCCTATGATATGATTTCCAACGCCGACAATCTAATTGCGGTTTGACGCGACAGGCCTCACCCATGTCAGAGGCACCATGAACGCAATCCGCCGCCGGCTGTCTTTGCAAGGCGTGCCGTAGTGTTCGGGCGGCGACTCAGTTACATATTGCGGGCAGACAGACGGTGATGACGCCTTGGACCCGCATCATAGCTGAGTCCCGTCCGACGCAAGAAGACGCCGGCTCGTAGACTGCGCCGTGTCGTTTGCCACCGGTGAATCTTCGCTCCCGCAGTGGTCGTCTCGTACACTCAGCGCTCCAGCCGCTCCACTCTCCCGGTAGCTGCTGATAATAGTAAGTCGCAACCGGGCCAAGCGGTTGCGATCGATGTGCGGCTGCAGGAGGCTGCCGCCACTACAGGGGACGGCCTAACCGACGAATCTCACGATGAAAGCGAGCTCCAGCAGAAGTGCGGAACCCAGGATGGCCCACAACCTCAGAGTATGGCGACCCTTTCGACTGAGTAGGACTTGCGACATGCTCATGTTGAAAAGTTTGTTACCATATAAATGCATGTTTTTCGGAGATTTGCGATCGTCAGGCTTCGGCTTGCATTTGAAACTCCGGAGACTATTTGATCTGGGTCGCTCAAGAAAGGTCGCCGCACACATTTGACCGCAATTGTCTATACTCGCGAAGTTCGTGACAAGCTGGCGGACGACTCATGTTGATTCCAGTGTTCGCTAGCGCCCCGACACGTTTGGTTAAGAGAAGCAGAAACAGAACTACAACCGCAATGCGAATCTATTTCAATCCACGCCTCGCAATCCTCGTCGCTCTCGTTATGACGATGGCTTTCGAGACGGTGGACGCCCAGGATCTTCATCCATCGCGTCGACTTAGTCCGATCGGGATCGCCCGGACGCACATCGGTGATACGTACGTGAAGGTCACGTACGGTCGTCCATACGTGCGTGGGCGTGCAATCTTTGGCGCCAATACCGACAGCACGACGTTCCTTGTCCCGTTCGGGCAGATCTGGAGAACCGGCGCGAGCGAATCTACCGAGATCACGGTGACGGGCCCGGTGATGTTGGCGGGAAACCACCTCGATCCGGGCACTTATTCTATCTACACTGAACCCGGCCCCGATGCCTGGGTGGTTCACATCAGTCCGCAGCTCGGACTTGACGGCACCGGCATCTTCAACCAGGAAACCGGCGTGTTCACGCCGGACGTCTACCAGGCGAACAACGATGTGTTCGCCGTGACGCTCCCGGTTCATATGCTGGCGGAAGATGAAACTGCCGACCCATTCACTATCTCGCTCGAGGAGTCAAAGTCTGGAGCGGATATGGTGATGCGCTGGGAACAAACGGAAGTGCGGGCGCCGATTCGGGTCCACTGATTCAGAGAACCGTCTCCCCTGGCCAGCCGCGGTTTCTTCTGACGCTACTGGATCAACAACGTCTTTCGCCGTGGCGAAGACGCCGGTGAGGTCATGCGGCTATGATTCAGAAAGCCGGAATGACTGTACGGCTCGAACGCTACAGCGTAGCCGTCTCTTTGCGAGTGTTTACGAACTCAGCCACTTCTTGACCGACCGAGTTAAACACTTCCAATGCCCGGCTTGCTGATGGCTGCGTTTGAGGCGTATGCAAGCGCCGACGGAGTCTGGCGCCCGACGATTGCCGGAGCCTCATGTATCAGTTCGTCATTAGCGAGCGCCTCCACCATGAATAGCGCAAAGTCCACACGGCGCGTGATATCGCTCTTGAGTATCGGGTCTCCGACGTGTGGGCTCCATACGGGCAGTCCCTGGCTCTCGCCCTCTTCGAGACCACTTCCGCGAACTACGGTCCACAGGGTATCACTCGCAAACACCCGCCGACAGGCCTCTACCTGGTCATCGATGTCCGCGACCCGAAAGACCCGAGCAACCCAACTGAACGCGGCAACGCCCCATTTGAAGGCGCGAGAGTAGACGTCCTGGCCATCACGTGTGATATGCCACCCGCACGAAAACACTAGGCGCGCGCCCGGGGCGGCATGATCCAGGACTGCCTGCGCGGTGCCGGACGAGTACCCGCTTACCCCCCAAGGAACTAAGACGGTGAGCACTCCTTGGCACCCTTCCAGCGCCGTCCCAATGACATCTCCGTCGTTTGTCGCTCCCGGCACGACATTGATGCGCCCGTTGAACGCATCGAGCTTACCAACGCTCTTTTCCCTGCACACTCCGACCACTTCGTAACCGCGGTCGAGCGAATGCTGGACCATGTACTTCCCGAGTTTTCCTGAGGCCCCGATGATACAGACCTTCATAGTGCGTATCTCCTAAGTCCGATAACCTGCCGCGCAATGACTTCGGATTCGCGGCACAGCACGCATCATGGTGGCGACGGAATCTGTCGAGGGACAGCTGACCGTCACCTGGCCGCGATTTTTGCGACACACGCACCGCAGTAACCTGTGACGAGTTCCCTACGTCATGCTGTGGCTGGCTCGCGACCGGTCCTCCGGTTTACATGTCGCCGTACGGCATTTTGGGTTCCTTGCCCAGCAGCCGTGAGTATACGGAGAGCGCACCGCGATGATGTGCCGTGTGCTCTGTCATGGCGCTGATCACTGACAGCCGGGGAGCACCACCCATGACCGGTCCGTCTGGCAGAGGCGTCATCAAATCAGAATCTGATTTGGTTGCAAGAACCTCCGCCGCGTTGGAGAACGCCTTGCTGAACCGCTGTCGTGCTTCGGTCAGCGAGGTACACGCCACAGCCTCGTCTATGTGTTTCTGGAAATCAAGATCGAAGCCGTCAGGACTAAACATACCGTCGATGAACCAGTCGACGGTTTGCGCTGCATGCGCGACATGCGACGCGACGGAGTACATTCCCTCCGCGGGGCGAAACACGGAGTCCTCCTCAGAGAGACAATCCGTGCTCCGTTCGAAGAAAGCCTGCGAGCCCTTCAGCTCGAGGATTAGTCCATCTTTTACCATGGTCTGTTGTGCCTCCTGTTTGAATAGGACGAGTGCTATCCGATGCGGGAAGAAAGATAAACTTCACGACAACTGCAGTCGCGGCCCTTGCGTGCTCCTCCTCTCCGCCGATCTCCGGGCTGGGATTCCTTGTGACCAGCGTCTTGCGGTCGAATAGTAGACTTTCCTGTAATCCGCCGATACCCTTAACCGATCGGATCCTCCACGCCTGAACCGGCGGTTGGCGCGGCGTTCTTGACGTGCAGATCCAGCCAGCGATTCGTCTCCCACAGCATGTGCATGATAGACTCTCTCGCCCGATACCCGTGGCTCTCGTGCGGCAGCATCACAAGGCGAGCAGTCTTCCCGAGTCCTTTCAGAGCATTGTAATATCGCCGACTCTGGAGCGGGTATGTCCCCGAGTTGTTGTCCGCCTCGCCGTGGATCAGCAGGATCGGTTCGTCCACCTTCTCTGCGTGCATGAACGGAGACATGTTGTAGTAGATGTCCGGTGCGTCCCAGAACAGCCGCTCTTCCGCCTGGAAGCCGAATGGCGTGAGCGTGCGGTTATATGCGCCACTCCGGGCGATTCCGGCTCGAAAGAGGTTGGAATGGGCAAGCAGGTTAGCTGTCATGAAGGCACCGTAGGAGTGACCTCCAATCGCCACACGGTTCGGATCAACGACGCCCCGCCGTGCTCCCTCTTCTATTGCGGCCGCCGCGTTGGCGACGAGTTGTTCGCGGAACGAGTCGTTCGGCTCTTCTTCGCCCTCACCTACAATCGGCATCGACGCGTTGTTGATTACGGCATAGCCCTGCGTCACGTACGGCACTGCTCCCCAGTAGCTCACATACTTGAACTGGTAGGGCGAGTCGTAGCGCTGACCGGCAGCGTCGGCGCTCTTGAACTCACGCGGATACGCCCAGACGAGCGCGGGCAACGGACCGTCGCGCTCCGATTCATACCCGGCCGGGAGATACAGCGTTGCCGTGAGCGAAATGCCGTCTTCCCTTTCGTACTGAATCGTCTCCTTGCTGACCCCGGCGAGTTGCGGATAGGGATGCGGGAAGTTCGTCAGCGCCACCAGATCCCCAGTCTTCAGATCCCGCAGATAGTAGTTCGGCGGCTCGTCGGCGGATTCACGACGGGTCAGCAATGTCATCGATTCCGGATCCAGAAGGGCGGCTACCGACTCGTAGTTCGGGGCTTCGGACCGGAAAAACTCAGTCGTTGTGAGCGACTCCAGATCCATGCGCCGCAGAAAGGGTCGGTTGCCTTCCGGGGAGGCACCGGCTCCGCTGAGAAAGATCGAACTCCCACCGTCCGCCGTGATGAGTACTCGTGTACCCGCATCGGTGGCCCGTGTGAGGGGTTGTCCCGGATCGTTATACCGGTCTTCAGACGAGTAGTCCATGATCACGCGGGCGTCCTTCATAGAGTCGTCGGGATCGACAGCATACACCCGGCGCGTTCGCGTCGACCACCACGACTCATACACGAGCGCCAGGTCGCCGTCACCCCATAGGATGCCACCGTAGCGCAGAGGCAGCGTTGCCAGTGCGGTCGGTGGTCCGTCGAAAGGAACCGATTGCTGAAAGACCTCGTCGCGGACATCGGCCTCGACGCGGGCGTCGCCGCCATCGCGGGCCTCGACCCACGACAGAGTCGCGGGGGTATCCGCCCTCCAACCGACGGACCGAACACCCTCCCGAACCGATCCGAAAGCCGTCGGAACAGCCTCAGCGAGGGGAAGATCTGCCACACTCTGAATCAGTTGTCCCTTCAGGTCCCAGACCTCGGTCGTCACCGGAAATCGGTACGCCGGAACGAGATAGGAATAGGGTTTCTTCAGATACTCCACGAGCACGAAGCGGCCATCAGGAGAAAGATCTGGCGCGTAGAAAAGTTGCGGGTCACCGATGGGTTCGGCCCCACCGTCGATGTCAACGTGCACGAGCTGGCTCGTCACGTAGTACGTAAACAGAGCCTCGTCGTGTGGACTGCTGAGCAAGTCCTGATACGTGCGGGCCTGCGCTTCCTCACCCGTCGCCTCCTGGATGATCGGACCCGCCGGCACGGCACGTGCCGTTGGTGGCGCGACCGCACTCTCCGGAATCGTTCGGACAACGAGCGAGTTGCTGCCAGGCACCCAGTCGAACGGCGCACCGTAAAACGCGTCGCTAACCGAATTCAACAGTCTGCGCGCCGCACCGGTGCTGACGGGCACCGCGAACAATTCGATCCGATCTTCCAGATCAACCGTAAACGCTATGTGTCGACTGTCGGGCGACCAACTGACATTCCTGATTCGGCCCTCCGCGGGGATGCCCCGGACGGCAATCTCATCCCCGGCAAGGTCACGAATTGTCAACGAACGGTAAGGACGGGACCGGCTGGGCCCGTTGTTGCGCGGGTTGACCCGGAGACCTGCAAGTCGCAATTCGGGAGCGGCTACCTCGGCTATCGACGGGAGGTTTGGTCGGTGCATCAAGAGCAGGTGTGAACGGTCAGGGCTGAGGCTGACGGCTGGAGTCGTCGGCGCATCCACCAACGCCGCGAGCGCGTCTGGAGGCTGCTGATAAACGTCCTGGGCCACGGCATCGATTGTACCGGCGACGAGGCAGACGACGAACAAAACTGGGAGTAATAGATGGCGATCGGATAATTCGTGTGTCATGGTCCTGTCCGCATTCGGGCGTTCTTCAGTGAGCAGTTGCCTTCGCGAGAAGGTAGGCCCGACTCGACTGCTGTTCAAGTGGGAGAAGGAGCCTCGGGATAGCATAGAATCGGCCACAACCGAAGCATGTTGTTGGCAACGATTTCAGCCGAGGAAACCACGACGCTGGTCCGGACAAGGCCAGAAGACGATAGTGATTGGGGCCATGTGTTAGTCGGCTTACGGTCTTGTATTCCAGGACCTACATCAGCAACCCGACGCCTTATTGTTGCGTAGCGCTGGTTTACGATCTGCGGAATCGGACCTGATGCGACATGTGCGCGGTCGTCTTCACGGCGGCTCATTCGAGGGCTGGGTGCTCCTACGATCACTTACATCCACTCGATCGAGTAGCCATAGATTCCCGCACAATCCAACTTCCAAATCATGAAACAGTCTGACCGCTCCCTCATACTCTGGATGAGAATCGGTGCCTGCGCCGCCCCACTTGCCGGACTTACCTACGTCTTCGGGTTCTGGGTGGACCTGGGAGGGCAGTCTGCCATGTGGTTTGCCCTGGCTTTCCCGCCAACCCTGCTTCTGGCATGCATCTCTCTGGTCGTCTTCATTGGTCGTGGACGGACATCCCCGGCTCTGCAAACAGCATTGATCTGTTCGGCCCTGGCGGTTGGGACGTTTCTCATCATGATCACGGTTCAGTCCAGCTTGCGCGTTACACTTTTGGCCGACGCACGCGCTCTAGATGATGGACAGGCAAAGGTGGCGGCGCAATGGGCCGTACGCGCTATGAACCAGACACAATTGGCCTTTGACATAGCCTGGGATGTCTGGATCTCGATGGCAACCGCCGCGTACGGGCTCGGCATGTTGGGACGATCCCGTTCATTGTTCGAGCGCCTGGC
>JABDKH010000212.1 GCA_013002345.1 Rhodothermales bacterium | reverse complement strand
ATAGAGAGCGGTGAGGGTCTCGTCGGTGCTGTTCGCAGCGTCATCCATCCACGTGGTCTCGTACGTATACGTGGTAATGAGGTCGGCAGTGGCCTCGTCGTACTGCCAGTCGACGGTCGTGTTGGTGACAAAGGCGTACGCGTGCTGTTGGAAAAGATCGAGCGTCGCCGGACTTGTGTCGGGAAGAATTGCGACGGATAGATAATCCTTACCGCTGAGCGACGACTGAAAGGTGCCCGTGCCGGACCACGTTGATCCGGACGGCGCGAAGATTCCGTAGTGCTTTCCGGCTACCGTGATGCCAAGTACGCCGCCCTGATCATGCCAGACGGTCGGAGTCGATGCCGGTGTGATGATCGCGTTGCCGCCGGAGATTCTGAAGAACACGTACGGGAGACCGTGTCCGAAAGTCGCCTCCATGGACACAGCTGCGTCCTCCCACAGAGCGGTCGCAGTCCAGTCGCCGTAGTGGTGGGCGCTGGTGCGAGAGGCTGAGAGACCGTTGACGCCCACCGTCAGCTGGTGCGAGAACGGGTAGAGGTAATCATTGGCTGCGAAGATGTGATCGGATGTGTATCCGACCTGCAGGCCGGTGCTGACGGCCTTCACGTTCAGTGGATGCGCGTACAGCACATTGGAGTGGGGATCGCCGAAGAACGGATAGATCAGGCTGCTCCAGAAGTCGTTCGACTGCACGGGCAGTGAGAACGCGGAGGAGACTTTGGGGCCGATGCTTTGTCCGGACGAATTCTGTGGGCCGACGGCGCCGGAAGGCAATGAGGTGCTGTAACTACCGGAGCCAACAGTCACGGTCTGGCCGTCGGCCGGTTCGAAGGCTGCGAAGAGGAGGCCAATCAGTAGATAGCGGCCGAAGAGTTTGGGATTCATCGTGTCCTGCGTTGAGGTGTGTCTTTTTTCTGCGTGGCTATGATCGCATGCGTGCGCTGCGGCCGTCTGACTCAGTCACTTTATGGAACGTATAAACATTGGATAGCGACTAGTTGGAGCGTTTTGTTTAGATTTCGTCACGTAGTAATAGAGGAAACGTGCAATGCCGTCTTTTTCAATTCTGTTGGTTCTCCAGGTAATCGCAGGGCTCGGCCTGTTGAACGTGTGGCTGATTCGTGCCAATTCTGAGACGGCTTACCGAGGCGGCGATGCCAAGACGCTGAAGGACGAGTTTGCCGCGTACGGCTTGCCCGTGTGGCTCTTCTACGTCGTAGGCGTGCTAAAGGTCGGTGCAGCGATTGCGCTGCTCGCGGGCATATTTCTTCCAAGCCTCGTCGTTCCAGCCGCGCGGATTCTGGTCGTGCTGATGCTGGGTGCTCTCGCGATGCATTTCAAGGTAAAGGACCCGCCGATTAAGTCCCTGCCAGCTTTTCTCGTTCTTGCGATGGGTGTGGCGATCCTGCTGATGGGCTAGACGGAACTGGCGCGTGTGTCGCAGGCACCAGGAAGTTGTAAGCAACTGAGCGGATCGACGACGGCATCGCTCCCTCTTGCAACCGCCGAACGCAATGATTGGAAAGAAGATTGCACACTTTGAGGTCGAAGAAATTCTCGGCCGTGGCGGAATGGGTGTGGTGTACAAAGCGCGAGATACGCGTCTCAATCGCAGCGTGGCTCTCAAGTTTCTCCCGGCCCACACGGTCACCTCAGACGAATCCAGAGTCCGATTCTTGAGGGAGGCACAGATTGCGGCTGCTCTGAGTCACACCAATATCGCCGCTGTCTACGACCTCGGTGAGACGGATGACAAGCAGGTATTCATCGTAATGGAGCTCATTGACGGTGAGACGCTCTCCGACACGATGGAGCGTGGACCTCTGCCACTCCAACAGGCCATCGAAATCGGCGTGCAGATCGCATCTGGCCTTCAGGCTGCTCACGAGTCGGGTATCGTCCACCGCGATGTGAAGCCGTCGAACATCATGCTTTCGAACACGGGCGAGGCGAAGATCCTGGACTTTGGCCTGTCCAAACTCGCGGGAAGTCAGGTTCTGACAAAGACGGGTTCGACACTCGGCACCGCGTCCTACATGAGTCCGGAGCAGGTCCGCGGAGAAGACGTGGACTTCCGTACGGACATCTGGTCACTGGGGGTTGTCCTGTACCAGTTACTCTGTGGCCAACTGCCATTCGAGGGTACGTATGAAGCCGCCATTGCCTATGCAATCCTGAATACGGAGACCGACATCGCCGCAGCCACTAATCCGGACGTGCCGGAGCGAATTTCACGGATCGTCGAGCGAGCGATGCAGAAAGACGCGAATGAGCGCTACGGTTCGATGGCCGATTTTCGAGACGACCTCGACGCGTTCGCGACGGGGGGCTCGCATTCAGTCGCGTCTGCGCGGTCACAGGCAGCCGGCGGCAAAATGCGAATGATCGTAGGTGCCGTCGCGATTGTGGCAGCCGTTTCCATCATCGCACTGTTGTGGACGAACCGGAACGCAAAGAGACAATGGGCTGCTCAGGTCGCGATACCCGAAATCGAGCGCCTTGCCGACGCTGAGAATTGGAGAGCGGCCTTTGCGCTCGCTCGAGAGGCGGAACCATACATGGGAGCGGACTCGGCCCTGATCAAACTACGGCCGCAGTTCTCAGCGGCGTACAGCATCAACACCGATCCCCCGGGCGCGGACGTATTCGCGAGGCCCTACGCGGACGTGGCGGGTGAATGGGAGCCCATCGGCCAAACGCCCCTCGAGGAGCATCCGTATCCCAGAGGGTGGTACCGTTTGAGAGTGGAGAAAGACGGCTACGACGACTTTGAGATGGCGACGGGCCGGTGGTCCCGAACGGTCGATGTTAACGTAGCGCTCACGACTTCGGCTGGCTACGTTGACGTACCCGGTCGGGAGCAGGGAGATGGGTACCTCCTGCCAGTCGGCCTGGATCATCTGGGCTCCGAGCCCCTCACGGCGTTTCGAATAGACCGATTCGAGGTTACAAATGCGGAGTTCAAGGCCTTTGTCGACGGTGGCGGCTACCGGGACCCCGCCTACTGGACGGTTCCGTTCGAGAGCGTGGGCCGGAGGATCACGTGGGAGGAAGCCATGAAGCTCTTCGTCGACACGACCGGTCAACCCGGACCGTCCACATGGGAGGTCCAGGACTTTCCGGACGGTCAGGAAGCCTACCCTGTCACCGGTATCAGTTGGTACGAAGCGGCTGCATACGCCGAGTTCGTCGGCAGAAGATTACCCACACTGTTCCACTGGGCCACCGCCGCAAGCATCTGGTGGAGCAACAAGATCGTGCCGCTGAGTAATATTCTCGGCGACGGTCCGGCGGCCGTGGGAAGCTTTCAGGGCATGAGCCCCTCTGGTGCATACGATCTGGCCGGTAATGCCCGCGAGTGGATCTGGAATGCAAGCGGAGACCCCGGCAAGCGGTACCTGCTTGGTGGCGGATGGAACGACCCCGACTACGCCTTTACGGACGCCTTTGCAGTAGACGCGATGGACCGTTCCGTGACCAACGGTTTCAGGTGTATTGAGTACATCGAACCGAACGACAATCAGGAGGCGCTGGAGCGACCGCTCGCGCGAGCGTTCCGGGACTACTACGCGGAACAGCCCGCTTCGGATACGGAATTCGAGGGATTTCTCAGGCAATATGCCTACGACCGGTCGCCGCTGAACGCCACGGTCGAGAGCACGGACGACAGCCAGGAAGACTGGATCAGAGAAGAGATCACATTCGATGCCGCCTACGGTAACGAGCGCGTGATAGCCTATTTGTTTCTTCCCAGAAACGCTGTTGCGCCTTTCCAGACGGTCGTGTTCTTCCCGGGGTCTGGCGCCATCTCCCGAACTACCAGCGACGACCTCAGCCCGGGGTCGCGGGATTTTATCCTCAAGAGCGGGCGGGCGTATCTGCATCCGATATACAAGAGCACCTATGAGCGCGCCGACGACATCACGAGCGACTACGGCGACGAGAGCGTGTACTACCGCAGCCGCGTAATCATGTGGGCAAACGATCTGAGTCGCTCCATCGACTACCTGCAGACACGCGACGATATCGACTCGGACCGGATTGCCTATCTCGGCTATAGCTGGGGAGGCGCGTCGGGGCCTATCATGACCGTAGTTGAGCCGCGCTTCAAGGCCAGTGTACTCTACGTGGCGGGGTTGTATCCGTCGACGGTTTCGCCGGAGGTGGACCCGTTCAACTTCATCCCGCGCATCAAGACGCCCACGCTGATGTTGAATGGCAGGTACGATTTCTTCTATCCGTACGAGACTTCGCAGAAGCCATTTTACGAGCAGCTCACTCTGCCAGACGACGAGAAGGAATTCTACGTATCCGACGGCGGTCACTATGTGCCAAGGGAGGAGCTAGTGTCCCGGACGCTGGCATGGCTTGACCGATTCCTGGGATCCGTAAGATGAAAGTGACACGGATCTCGGCTAACGTAATGCTCGGGTCGAAATTGTGACCGCACAGTCTGTCACGGAAGGAACTGATCAGGGAGGCCTGACCTGGTTGGATCGATGCCTGGGACCGGTACATAGATAGCAACAGGTGCCGCGTGATCGAGCTGGTCGAACGATTCGTAGTCCGGCGGGGGGAACGCATCGCCGTTCTAGGCGGCGTGACGCTCACCTGCTGACTTTCGGTGATGATGCGACGATCCGCGGTCGCGTACAAGAGATCCTCGAGCGTGCCGTGCCGCGCTGTGGCTACGCGGCCGGCTCGGGCAACAGCATCCCCAACTACGTGCCCGCGGCGCATTTCCTCGCGATGGTTGAGGAGGTCCACGAGTTGAATGGGAGGTAGACGGGAGCAACGCGCGAAGCGTGAGCGACGATGAAGTTCCTGCGGGGTCAGTCGGATGACTAT
This sequence comes from Rhodothermales bacterium, assembly GCA_013002345.1. NCBI lineage: Bacteria > Pseudomonadati > Rhodothermota > Rhodothermia > Rhodothermales > Rhodothermales bacterium. The sequence goes on along the minus strand of JABDKH010000212.1, from coordinate 15,494 downwards.
CTTGCAGACAGGCAGACAAGGATTACAGAGACTGTCGAGATAGTGACTCTGTCGGCCGACCTGTTTCCGCAGGAATCCCCCATGACCCGAAACCCGTCTACGAAATCCCCATGATCGGATCACACATCTCGCATTACAAGATCCTCGAAGAGCTCGGGCGTGGGGGTATGGGGATCGTCTTCAAGGCTGAGGACACAAAGCTCGACCGGACGGTGGCGCTCAAGGTGTTGCCGGCAGGTGCGCTGGCCTCCGATGACGACCGCGAGCGCTTCCTGCGTGAAGCGCGGGCTGCCGCGAAGCTGCACCATTCGAACATCGCGACAATCTTCGAGATCGGCGACGCACTTGCCGATGGGGCAAGCACCCCGCAACCGTACATCGCGATGGAGTACGTTGCGGGGAGCACGCTGGCCGGCATGATTGCGGACGGTCCTCTCGAGCAAGAGAAGATTCGCGCGATCGGTCGGCAGATGTGCGAGGCGCTCACGACAGCGCACAGCGCAGGCGTCATTCATCGCGACATCAAACCCGGCAACGTGATGCTCACTGAGGCGGGTGTGGTGAAGGTGCTCGACTTCGGCCTCGCAAAAGTCGAAGACGACCCCGCCATAACAAAGGATGGCTCCACGATTGGAACGATCGCGTACATGAGTCCGGAGCAGGCTCGCGGTGAAGCCGTCGACGCACGATCGGATCTCTGGAGTCTGGGCGTCATCTTGTACGAGATGCTTGCCGGTACGCGCCCCTTCGTGGGTTCCTACGATACGGCCGTTCTCTACTCGCTCCTGAACGAGACGCCGGCGCCGCTTCCCGACGCCGTTCCTTCCGATCTCCGCCACCTGGTCGGGGACCTGCTGAGCAAGGATCCTGACGAGCGTCCTTCATCAGCCGACGAGATCCTCGTCCGACTCGGCGGGATGGCAGACGATTCGGAGACACCGGCCCTCGTTCGACGGCGCAGTCCGTTGATCGGCATTGCGCTGGTGGCGGTCGTGCTTATCGCAAGCGCGGCGGTCGGCATCGGGCTGATGAGAAATCGTACGCAGGCAGACGTCAGATCGAAACTCCTTCCACGTCTCGACTCCCTTCTCGCCACATCGACATACGACGCCCGATCCGCCGATACGTGGGAGGCCTTCGACCTGGCTCGCCGTGCCGTCGAGACGCTGCCGGGCGAGCCCTACGTTCAGGAACTTGTGGGCCGCGCCACGGGCCGACTGTGGGTAGATGCGGATCAACCGATTGACGTATCCATCCGATCCGACAGTGCCGGGCGGGCGGCGTGGAAGCCCCTTGCGGGCGCCGCCGGGCAGACAGTCCCCCGCGGGTATCATCAGATCAGGATCCGGTCGGCGGGATTCGTAGAGCAGGATCGGCTGGTGTTCCTCTCCGATTCGACTCGTCTCGAGGTGACTCTGGATGCGTCGGGCACAGTGCCGGAGGGGATGGTACGGGTCGACGAATCGGAGCGGCCGCTGCGGATGCCGTATCTCGATCACCTTCCAGCGCGTCAGGTGACGTCGTTTTTGATGGACCGTTTTGAGGTCACCAACTCGCAATTCAAAGCCTTCATCGACGACGGCGGCTACACCGATCGCGCGTTATGGCACCCGTCTTCGCCCGATCCTGCGCAGACGTTTGTGGATGCGACAGGTCGACCGGGGCCGTCGACCTGGTCTCTGGGGCGATTTCCCGAGGGGCAAGAAGATTATCCTGTGCGAGGACTGAGCTGGTATGAGGCGGATGCCTGTGCCCGGTGGATGCGAAGAGCACTGCCGACGGTCTATCACTTCAATGCCGCCGCTTCGTTCTTTGCAGCCGCATACCTGCTTCCGGGCGCGAATATCGACAACCAGGGTGGTCCGCTGCCGGTCGGCGCGTCCGGAAGTATGAGCGGTCCGGGCACGTACGACCTCGCAGGAAACGTCCGCGAGTGGACGGCGAACGGCAGCGTGCGTGACGGCCGGAGGTTTACGCTTGGCGGTGCGTGGAACGATCCTCCGTACAGCTTTCAGGATGCCTACACACTCGATCCCCTGGACCGCGGGGAGACGAACGGCTTCCGCACGATTCAATGGCTCGGCGACGTTGTCGCGAGTTTAAACGAATCCATCGAGCTGCCCTTCCGAGACTACGCGACGGAGCGGCCGGTCGACGATGTGACCTTCGCTCAGTTCCAGGGCTACTTTGGCTACGATCCGGCACCGCTCAATCCGATACTGATCAGCGCGGACTCCAGTGACGCCGACTTCGTCGTGGAGCAAGTGTCGTATCACGCGGGCTACGGAACCGATCGTATGACCGCCTGGGTCTTCGTTCCTGCCGCCACGAAACCTCCCTACCAGGCCATCCTCTATTTCCCGGGGGACTGGGCGTTCGGAGTAGATCGACCCATGCCCGACCTTCCGCCCGCGAAAGACTACTGGGACTACATCGTGCGGGATGGCCGGCTCCTCGTCGTGCCGGTCTTCCGTAATCAGTTCGATCGCGGCTCGGAGCTGGCGAGTTCAACACCGGCCGAGTCGATCGTCTACCGCGATCACATGATCATGTGGTCGAAGGAGGTCGGCCGTACGGTGGACTACCTGCTGGAACGAGGTGACGTCGACCCGGAGGCACTTGCCTTCGTCGGACTTAGCTGGGGCTCGCGAGTTTCGCCCGTGATGCTGTACCACGAACCGCGATTCCGCACGGCCGTGCTTGAGATTGGTGGGCTGCGTTTTCAGCGTTCACGTCCGGAGGTTGATCCCTTCAACTACCTGACGCGCATCACGTTGCCTGTTCTCATGCTGAACGGGCAGTATGATTTCTACTTTCCGCTGGAAACCTCGCAGATTCCGTTCTTCGAGAACCTGGGGACTCCGCTGGCGCACAAAGAGATGCGACTATATGAGACGAGTCACAGTCTCCCAAAAAACGAGCTGATCCGGGAGACGCTGGCGTGGTTCGACCGGTACCTTGGTCCGGTGGAGAGATAGCCGCGCGATTACGCCAGGCCAATCGTACGCGTCGCGTTCTTCCGCGCCTCGGATTACGGGTCTCGTGGAGTACGCGTAGTGCTATCGTGCGTGCTGCCCTGAATTGCATCCGCAATGTCTTTGACGTGCTCCGGTGTCGTTCCGCAACAACCGCCAATGACGCGGGCGCCGTGCGTACGATAGCGGACGCCATACGCAGCCATCTGTTCAGGGGTGACACGGTAGTGAGGCGGGTCGCCTTCCGGCAGACCGGCGTTCGGCTTGGCCCAGACAGGGAGGTCCGTGGCCGCCACGAGCTCATCGATGATCTCTTCCATGTCGTCCGTAGTTCGGCCGCAGTTCGCGCCGACCGCGGCGAGCCTGAGGTCGCCAAGCGCATCCACCATCGCCGTCGGACTGACGCCCATCATCGTTCGCGTTCCCCGGTCGTAGCTGAAGCTGCAGATGAGCGGAAGATCCGACACTCGCACTACGCCTTCAATGGCGGCGCGAGCCTCCTCGATCGCGAAGAAAGTCTCGAGAATCAGGAAGTCCACTCCACCCTCCTCCAGCGCCCTCGCCTGCTCGGCAAATACCTCAGACACTTCGTCCAACCCAAGCGATCCGTAGGGCTCAACGAGAGAACCGGTCGGACCCATCGAGCCACCGACAAAGATGGTGCGATCGGCTTCATCCGCCGCCAGCCGTGCCATGTGCGCCGCGCTTCGGTTGAGTTCTGCGACCCGACCCGCGTACTGCGACCGACTCATTCCGATTCGATTGCCGCCGAAGCTACAAGTCAAAATGAGGTCCGACCCGGCTTCCACAAACGACCGATGCAGTGACCGGATAGCGTCCGGCCGGTCGATCACCCACTCCTCGGCGGGCATTCCCGGGGTCAGGCCGGCAGCCTGCAGGTTTGTGCCGATGGCGCCGTCGGCCACGAGCACGTCGGCCGATTGAAGTCGTGTTCCAAAATCTTCAACCATGGGAGTAATGCGGAAAAGCGTTGCGGTGAACTTACCGATCGAAGCGTGAGTCGTCGAGTACCGGGCAGAAACAAATCGGAGACCCGCCTACCTGCACCACGCTATTCTATCAGTGATCGGGCCAGCGCAACAGCGCGGCTGGCATCCGGAGCATAACCGTCTGCACCAATCTGTTTTGCATATGCCTTCGAAACCGGTGCGCCTCCCACCATCACTTTCAACCCGTCTCTCGCACCGGCGGCTTCCAGCGCCCGGATCGTCCGCTCCATCTGCGGCATCGTTGTGGTCAGCATCGCCGACAGCGCGACGAGATCGACGGGACGCGACCTAACCGCCTCGATGAAGTCATCAGCGGCAACGTCAACGCCCAGATCCACGATCTCGAAGCCGGCGCCTTTCAGCATCGCGACGACGAGGTTCTTCCCGATGTCGTGCATGTCGCCCCTCACCGTGCCGGCGACGACCGTGCCGATCGACTCGACATTAGCATCGATCAAGTGCGGTTTCAAGGTCGCGAGGCCTGCCTGCATGGCACGAGAGGCAATCAGCATCTCAGGAATGTAGAACTCGCCGCGCTCGAAGCGATCGCCGACCTCTGCCATGGCCGCAATCATGCCGTCATCCAGGATAAGTGTCGGAGCAAGACCATCCGACAGTGCATCAGCAACCTTGCTTAGAACGAGGTCTCGATCGCCGGAAACGATCGCATCAAAAAGATCTCGTACGACGTCGCTCATCTAAATGGGATCAGGTCCACTGGTAGCTCTCTCGAAAGGTACTTCGCGACCTCTCGAGATTCATGCGATCCCGGTGCTTCTCGAAATAGCGGGCAACGCAGAAGAGGAAATCTGATCGCACGATCCGGTTCTGTAAAACACGGAAAGCGGCACAGGCCGAGCCAGATCTTTTGCAGGATCGAAGTACCTTGGGTGCAGGACCGATCGTCCTTCGTATCAGACGCAGATTGTCGAAGAGTTGTTGTCATGCATCCACGCGTAGAGAGGATGCCGCCGCCGAGTCCGGACTACAACCGCTTCCTCCGTGTACTCAGGCGGGAGCGCCCGGACCGCGTTCCGCTCATCGAGCTCGGGATTCATCCGACCGTGATCAACACGATGCTCGACGAGCCGACCGTGTTGTCCGGTTCAGTGCGCGACATCATGACTGAGACGGTTCGGCGGAGCGTGCGGGCGCACCACCGGCTTGGATACGACGTCGTCAAGACGTCCGCGATCATCCCGTGGGATGTTGATCGCCTACACGCACGCGGCGGTGTGTCGTCTGGCGCCCTGGACGTTTCGCGTGCCTGGGCAAACGAAAGCGAGGGACCGATTGCGACGCTCGACGACCTGGAACGCTTTGCGTGGCCACAGCCCTCCGACGTTGATTTTCAGCCGGTGGATGTCGCGACCTCGGAGCTGCGGGACGGGATGGGTCTGATCGGCTTCTCCGGCGGGGTGCTCGAGTTCACGATGGACCTCATCGGGATGGAGCGGTTCATGCTCGCGACGGTGCTCGACCCCGGGCTCGTCGAGGCTGTGGTGGAGCGTGTCGGGCAGACGATTTATAGCGTGTTCGAGAACTACTGCGAACGCGAAGAGATTAGGGCGCTCTGGCTGGGTGACGATCTGGGTCACAAGACGGGTCTGCTCGTTTCGCCGCGCCTGCTGGAGCGGCTCGTCTTCCCCTGGTACCAGCGCTATGCGGCCCTCGCCCATGAGCATGGACGTGCGTTTATGATGCACACGTGCGGCAATACGCGTGAGGTGATGGGTACCCTGATTGACAAGGTCGGCATAGACGCGAAGCACAGCTTCGAGGACGTGATCGAGCCGGTCGAACGATTTGTCGACCGGTGGGGCGAGCGCATCGCCGTGCTCGGCGGCGTGGATGTTCACCTGCTGACGGTCGGTGATGAGACGGCGATCAGCAGCCGCGTACGAGAGATCCTCGAGTACGCCGTGCCAAGGTGTGGCTACGCGGCCGGCTCGGGGAACAGTATTCCGGATTATGTGCCAGCGGAACACTTCCTCGCAATGGTTGCGGCAGTGCACGAGTACAACCGGTAGAGGTCCGGCTGACTTGACGTCGGTTCTGCCGACTGCACAGTCTTTGGTCGTGTTTCGTACCGAAATACTAGTAAAGTCATTGTAGGCGGCTTACGCACACGTGCGACAACGGGTCTTGAACGCGGGGAAAGCGGCATGGGAGTCGTGTACCTCGCTGTTGGCGGACTATCCCGTCCAGGCCGTCGTCCCAGCCCTGGAAGGTGCTGGGCAGGATCCCGATCCACTGGTTCGGCTCGCGTCGGCAAGGGCCGCAGCGTCCCGCAGCGTTGATGCTCGTAGCCGACTTACGCTTCCGATGCTGTCCGACCCGATCAAAGCCGTTCGTATGCAGGCGGTGCAGATCCTCGCAGAGTCGTCTCCGGTCAGCATACCGCCCCGGTACGCGGAGACCTTTGACAATGCGCTCGTCGAGTACCGCGAGACGTTGCGCCTGCATGCGGATCGGCCCTCGTTAACGCGGCGGTCGGTCGCCATACCGACGCCGAGGAAGCCCTGAGAACCGCGATACGCCTGAACCCCGACTATACGCCATCCTACGTCAACCTTGCGGACCTTCTGAGAGAACAGGCGCGAGATGCGGACGGTGAGCTCGCACTCCGGGCCGGACTTCGACTCGATTCGGCTTCAGCTGTGCGTCGGCATGCGCTCGGTCTGTTGCTGGTGCGGTTGGGACGTTTCAGCGACGCGATGACGGAATTGAGAATGGCCGCCGAACTTGCTCCGGGCGCACCGCGCTTTGCATACGCCTATGCCATCGGACTCCACTCGACCGGCGACACTGCAGACGCCGTGGACATCCTTGCGGAAACAGCCGTCACACACCCTTACGACATGGACATTCTCACCGCGCTGGTAACGCTAAACCTGGAGCTCGGAAGACGCGACGAGGCACTCGATTACGCGAGTCAGCTGGCTTTGATCGTTCCGGACGACGACCGGGTGATGAACCTCGTGCACTCGCTCAAGAACCGGTGAAGGTGACGATCATTCGAGCCGGGTTCATTCCGATGAACGCGGGCTCACCTCTCGATCTCGCCCAAGCCGTGTCCGGTCCGGCCCCTATTTCGCGCCTTTACACCTAAACACCCAACGAGGTTCAAGAAATCCGAGCATGACGCGTCGAATACGGCCGGCCACGAGCACTCTGTGCCACGCGCGACAACGGCTCCGCCGTGCCGTCTTCTTAGCGCTCGTGGGCATCTCCGCCCATCCCATCGGGACCGCCCGGGGACAAGACCTTTCCCTCCATCCCACGCCGACTGTCTCGGAAGGTAATTCTATGGCGCCCAGCGCGTTCCAGCCGGGGCCCATCGTCCCGCAGTCCGCCTGGGAAATCGACACCAGCCTCGCCGGGGTCTCCTTCGGCCACGCGGTGGCGTCGGACGGCACGATCTACTCTTCGTACTCGGGAGAAATGGTCGCGCGATCGGTCGACGGCACTACTCTCTGGAGTTTTGCACCGTCGTTGGTGTTCGGCGCCCCTCTCCTGTCGGCCGACGAGAGCACCGTCTTCATCGCCGCGCGCGACATCAGCATGTATGCCGTCAACACGGCCGATGGATCCGTCAAATGGAGGCTCCCAGCCCTGTCGCAATGGGTGCAGCCCATCGCTGAAGCGCCCGACGGAACGATCTACGGGATCGAAGGCACGCAGGCCGTCGCCGTGAACCCCGACGGCACCCAGAAATGGCGGTATTCGGCCGGCGTCAACATCGGCGGCGGCGATCTCGTGCCGGACGGGTCGGCCTACATCCTTCGGCTCTCCGACGGGGTCCGGTCGATATCTCCCGCGGGCACGCTCATCTGGGAACGTCCTCGATCATCATGGGGCGGAGACGGCGCCGTCCGGGACGTCATCGGGATGCCCGACGGATCCGTGGTCGTCTGCACCGACTTTGACCTGCACAAGTGGACCGCCACAGGCGCCGACATCTTCCGCGTTCGGCTCCGCTGCAACAGCGTAGCCGTTGGCGTAGACGGCACCATCGCCGCCGGCGCGGGGCAAGTGCTTACGACCTTCTCACGCGACGGTGACAAGCACTGGTCCGCCGGTATTGGCGGGCTGCTAGGAACCACGATGGGTCTCGCTTTCGCCGACGAAGGCCTACTCTTTGTCGGCTCCAGCGACAACACGCTGCGTTCGTACGGCACCCGGGGCCAGCTCCGATGGTCGATACCCACTTCGAACGCTCCGCGAACCGTGGTCGTGGGACCGGGGAAACGAGTCATACTGGACACGTTCCAGTCGCCCACCACTTCGTCGCTGATCAGTGTCGAGGAAGCCCCTGACCCGGCGCTTATAGTCGGCGAGCGCAGCGTCATCGAGTACCGGGACGTGCCCGCCGGCAGTTCGGCGGACGAGGAGGTGACGTTCACGAACCCCGGCACCGCTCCGGTGACCATCACGAGCGTCGATCTAGTTGGCGCGGACTCGCTGTCGTTCAGTGTGTTGTCTGGATGGCCACAGACGGTGACCCCCGACCAGCCGGCAACCTTCACGATTGCGTATTCGCCCGCGACGGCCAGGGCGCACAATGCCGAGCTGGTAGTATCGACAAACGACTTTGTCATGGAACACCGCGTCGAGCTCATTGGCGACTCCGCGCCGCCCGGGTTAGCCGACAGCGCGTGGCCCCATCCGTCGGCCGGCACCGGACTGACGAACACCTCGACCGCAGTTTCACCCGGCACCGGCGCGTCAATCCTGTGGGAATCGTGCTTTGCCACGTCGGATCCCTTCATGACGAGGACCCGTCCCGTCGTCGGTCCGGACGGCACCGTGTACATCGGCTTCTCGGGCCAGGTCATCGCCATCTCAGATTCCGGACAGGAGCTGTGGCGGAACCGGCCGGGTGCGGAACAAATGGCCGTGAGATCCGACGGGGTCGTCCTGTTGTCAGTCAGCAGCGCCTTGAGGGCCTTCTCGCCGAGAGGCAACCACCTCTGGACCTTCTACGGCGAGGGAATCAGCAACACCAACGGCCCACCCGTCATCGCGCCAGACGGAACGATCTACTATGTGTCGGTCTCCTTTACCACCGCCAATGCAACCACACTTCACGCTCTCGACCACGACGGCAACGAACTCTGGAGAACGCTCATCGGGACCACCGGCACCACCATGGACGTCGGACTGACGTCCGCGGGCGACATCGTCGTTGGCGCGAGCCTGGGAATCTGGCTGGTGGACAAGCAGGGGAATCTGCTGTGGAACAGACCATTCAACACCCAGGAGCCGGCCATCGGGCCGGGCGACGTCATCTACGTATCACACCTGGACGGGCTGGATGCACTTGATCCTGCGACCGGTGCGACCATCTGGAACAATCCAAACTCGGGCAGAACCGCCGTCTCCGTCGCCCCGGACGGTGCCATCGTCGCGAACTCGAACATCTTCAACCCCGACGGCACCCTGCGCTCTTCCGGCCTGAGAAGTAATGCCGGCGCCGCGATCTCGTCTGACGGGGTCATATTGATTAATGACCTGGCCACAGTGTTTGCCTATGATCTTAACGGAGCGCTTCAATGGCAGCTGAGTGCGTCGAAGATCTCTAGCAATCCTCCGATCGTCGGTAGAGATGGACGGATCTACATCGCCGGAAACGGCTGCCTCTACGCGATCGGCGTAGAGGCCGAGGCACCCATCATCACGATCGACCCTCCGTTCGTCGACTTTGGATCTGTGGCACCCGGAAACTCCATCGAAGCCACTGTCTCCATAGGCAACGCCGGTGGCGCGATCCTGACGGTATCGGATCTGAGCATCAACGGACCGCATGCCACGGAATATGCGATCGCAGAGCCGACCGCTCCATTTACCGTCGGCCCGTCCGCTCCCGTGGACGTGACCCTCCGATTCTCTCCGGTCGGTACCGGTGTACATCCGGCAGCACTCGTCATCACACACGACGCGGGAGGGTCGCCGACCCTGGTGCCCTTTACGGGCGTAGGAATCGACCCAGTACCATCCGAACTGATGGTCTGGCCCGGTGACACCGACGGCAGCGGAGACGTCTCCGGCATGGACCTCTTTCCGATCGCGAACTGCTACGACCTCACCGGACCGCCGCGCCGCGGCGATTTTGATATCTCGTGGAAGCCGATCCTGGTTGACACCTGGGGCAGCGGGCCGGAGACCGCCGGCTGCTCCCCGATGACCACGCTTGATCCCGTGCTCGCCGACGCCACCGGAGACGGCATCGTCAACCACGAGGACGTGCTCCCTGTAGGCACGAACTTCGGCCTGACTCCGGCCGACACCTCGGACCGGGGAGGAGGCGTTCTTCCCCCCTTGCCCAGAAAAACGTCAGGGTACAACGAGCTCTGGTCGATCCGTGTCGACCCGATAGATCCTGAAATCGATCTCCGCGGCCTGAGTGTCCAGCTTGTACTGCCTGCCGGCGTCGAGCCGCTCGCCGTCCGCGCAGGACCAGCCATCGAGGGCCGTGCTCTGGAGTTCTGGTCCTTCGATCGTGACCGTCAGGTACTTCACGCGGTGGCGACCCTCGTCCGCCCTGATCTCATCGGCGAGCCCGCCAGCGCGCTGCTCTACTTGGAGCTGGAGACTGTCGAACCGCTCTCTCCACGTGACATCCGAATCGTGGGAGCCGCACTCAACACGTCCGAAGGTCCGGTTGAGATCGACGCAGCGCACGTGCTGCTGACATCGACCGGATCCGTGGGCACAGACATCGTCGATCCGCTCCCTCTCCATCCGGAGGTTTCCGTCTTTCCAAATCCCGTGCGCTCGGATGCAAATGTCCGACTGAGCCTTCCCAACGAGTCCGACGTATCTCTGGCACTATACGACGTGCTCGGAAAGCGCGTTCGGACCATTGTTGCTGAACCTCGATCGGCCGGCCGACACAGGTTTCTTCTCGGCACGGACGGACTCGCTTCCGGCGTCTACTTCGTGCGCGTCGCACTCGACGGCCACTCCATTCTAACCAGGTCTCTGGTAGTTACCCGATGACGTCACAGAACAGCGTATCGTACTCAATCCGCCGACGCCTGGTCGGGATCGTGTCGTTTCTGCCGGTCCTTTTGATCGCAGGCAATGTCGCGGTCGCGCAGGAGCGAGATGGCGGGCTGCCACCGATCCCCCGGGTCTTTCCGGGCGAACAGAACGCCGAGGTCGACGTCCCGTCGTGGGCGACGGCGAACAAACCCGTGCACTCGATCAATCTCCTTGAGGCCGCCATTCCGGACAACGACCGCACGGACTATTTCGCCGGGGCCGCTGCCGCCGGTACGGAGGTCACCGACCTGATCGATGACAGCCGGCTCGTCGGCGCAGGTACGATGTCCGCGTCCTCCGCGGGCGCAGAGATACTGGGCAACCAGTTCGTCCGCGTGGAGCCGCCGGACCTGCTGAAGTCTGCACCTGGCGACCAGATGAATTCGGCAATCGTCTCGGACCCGCAGAACAATCTGTACGCAGCATACGAGGATCGGAACGTGTTCCTGGTGTCGCAGAACGGCGATACAACCGTCGTACGAGGAATTCGGGTCATCAAATCGACGGATCTGGGTCGGACGTGGACCTACCTTCTCACGCTCGGTGAGCGCGGTGAGTATCTCACGGGTCCGTCGATAGCCTACGCCCAGGGCTTCGTGTTCGTGTCATATGTGCGCAGCAATGGCAACCTGACCGTCTTCCGGAAGCCCGTCTCCGGATGGTCGGGAGTCGCTCAGTTTTCGCCGCCCGTTCCGGGTGAAATCAGAACCGGCATTCAGGCGGGCTCGCGCTGGGTCATGCGCGCACGGATCGTGTCGGACTCAAAGCTCTTCGAATCGACCGGAAACAGCGCGCTGTATCTCGCCTACGTTATCGCGAAAAAGGCCACCCTTTACGACACCGTTGCGGACCTCTATCTCACCCGATCGCTCACGCTCGGGGACGACTGGACACAACCGCAAGCCCTCGTAGACGACAACCGGCTCGAGGCATACGAGGAGTATCGAGCCGTCGGCATGGACGTCGGCGGAAGCGCCCTCCAGCCTCGACTGCACGTCGCGTACAGCTATAGAGCGGGTGGTGCGCTGGAGCTTCACTCGACGACATCGACTGATTTCGGTGCCACGTTCCCTCCGTCGACTGTGATTGCGACGCAGGAGTCGGGCCACATGTATTCCATCGATGTTTCCGCCCTTGGACCCAACGTCGTGACATCTGTCACCCGGCAGGCGGTATGCGTCTTTTCTTGCTATAGCGAGGTCATGACCTGGTATACCAACAACGGCGGCCAGATATGGAATCCAAACCGCATCGCTATTCAGGCGGCGCACGCCGACGTGTCCCACGACGGTGACGGCAACTTCTACGCCGTGTACTGGAAGGCGGACGGAACCGAACTTCTCGAAGCGGGACAGGCTACGCCGTTGATCGGCAGCCCGCCCGTGGAACTAAGCCCATCTGAGTCGCGAGGTCTCGTGTTCGAGGCGGACCCCGCTGTGACCGGCTTCTGGTCGGGTGCCGGCGCAATGACGACGTACAGCGTCTCGACAGAGCCACCCGACATCAGTTTTGAGTCGACGTTCTTCACGGAGATCACGGGCAACCGGATCGTGCCGTTTTCGGAGGCGGACATTTCGCTCGCACCGAGAGCCATCGACGTATTTCAGGGGGCCAGCCCGCCGGCGAGTGTCGTGCCCGATCCCTCCTGGCCTTCTGCACCCGGCCGTGCGGTAGTCGCCGTTGAAAAGGACGTCTTCGGCAAGATGGCCGTCGATCTCACGGACCTGCACCGCCGCGCCGGTATCACGGGTGTAACGCCACTTCTGGAACTGGCTGCAACGGCGAACGGCAAACTGCCAGGTCTCGCTCGGGGAAGTTCCGTGTTTGTCGTCGAGTTCGACGCGGGCCGCCCCGTTCAGGACGTCGTTGGCGTGTATCAGTCAGACCCGAACGTGCTATTCGCCGAGCCGGACTATCTCTATGAGCGCGACGCAGTGCCAAACGATCCGCTCTACACAAAGCAATGGGCGCTCCGCAATACCGAGCAGGCCGTCCCGTATCCGGAGGGGCCGCTGGTTGGACTGTGGGGCACGGACATCGACGCCGAGAGGGCATGGGATATCTCGACCGGCTCGCCGGGCGTCGTGGTGGCGGTCATCGACGACGGTGTGGACGCATCCCATCCCGAATTCGCCGGCCGAGTCCTGCCTGGATACGACTTTGCGAGCGATGACAGCGATGCGGGTCCGGAAGAGGGCGACGGGCATGGGACGGCCGTCGCGGGCATCATCGCTGCCGCAGGCAACAACGGGATCGGCGTCGCTGGCGTCGCATGGGGCGTCGGAATACTGCCGGTCCGCGTCTTCGACCGGGGTTCCACGTCGTCGTCGATCATCTCACGAGCAATCATCTGGTCGGCGGATCAGGGGGCCAGCGTGATCAACATGAGCCTGGGAGGTCCGGCATACTCACGGTTGATCGAGATGGCGGTCGACTATGCGCACACGCTGGATGCGCTCGTGGTCTCGGCGGCCGGGAATGGCAACATCGATAATCGCGTCATCGCGCACTACCCCGCCGGCTACCGAAACAGCATGTCCATCGGGGCCCTGAGTCCGTGCAATACGAGAAAGACCTCGGCCAATTCATCTCTCGTGCCCGACGGGCGTGGCAAGGATCCGGCGGGAATGTCGTGTGACGAGGAGTACTGGTGGGGCAGCCACTTTGGTGACCTGGACGTGCTGGCACCTGGAACACGCATCCATACGACGGACGTGGTCGGACCCGGAGGCTACGATGACGGCGATTATCTCGCGACATTCAATGGAACATCGGCCGCCTCCCCGTTCGTCGCAGGGGTGGCGGCGCTGGTGCGGTCCGTTGCACCCGCGCTGACGAACGATGAGGTGAGAGCCGTGCTGCAGTTGTCTGCGGTCGACATGGGAGACCCGGGCTGGGACGCAGACACGGGCCATGGCCGAGTGAACGCGTACCGCGCCTTGTTGCTTGCGCAGGGCATAGAAACGCCTGGCGAAATTCTCGTGCACAACAGCGGCTCGATCCCTCTCGTGCTCGGTGGAGTCACCCCTGATCGACCATGGATTAACATCCTGTCTTCTCCGGCTTCAGTCGTGTCCGGCGGAGTGGGAAGTATCAACTTCTCGGTGGACTGGAACGATCCTGCATTCGCCGCGGGCCTGCCGATTCAGGCCGGCATCGAAATCGTCTCCAACGATCCGGACGAGCAGCAGTTGATCGTAACCGTCACCGCCGTGCCCGTAGCGGCCGCTTGCCGCCCTACGTGGACCGTTCCCCTTACCGTGGCCGGGTCCTCCGGCACTCTGGTAACCCTTTTTGGTGAGGGCGTCAACGCGACCGAGGGCCTGGACGCCGGGTGCGGCGAGCGTATCGCAACTGACGGGCTCAGTGCCTTCGAACTGCCGGTGGGCGGCACCGATTCACGGACGGATATTCGCGCCATAACGGGCGAGAACGTCTGGACACTGGCCCTGAATGGCTCAGACTCTTACCAGCTCTCGTGGTCGTCGGAAGATCTCCCGGATGGATCATTCCTCCTCGCGGCCGGAAACGACGTGCCTGTGGATATGCGCGCCGTGCAGGCCCTGACGATCTCCGATCCATTGATCTCCTCCGCGGTGATTTCGCGACGGGACATGGTCTGTATACCCTTCGGCCGTCGGCCGGGTTGGAACCTGCGCACCGTCCCGGTTGCCGTGGGTGACGCCTCCCTGAGAGGCGCTTTTCCCCCCGCCCTGCGGGCCTACGAGCTTAGAGGTGAATACGCAAGGGTCTCAGAGGTTGAATCAGGCCGAGGATACTGGACTTTCTTTGACGGCCCGACGCCAAATGATTCCGGATTCGAAAGTATATGCGGCCGGATCGTGCCCTCTGAGGAAAGGCAGATCGAGCTCGTCCCGGGATGGAATATGATCGGAACGTTCGAGGTGCCTGTCGGCCTGTCGCAGCTGGTCACAGATCCGCCCGGTCTGCTGACGGACTCGGTGCGGACCTACTATTTTGGGGAGTACGTCGCCGTGGACAGCCTCTTCCCTACGGTCGCTTACTGGGTTCGATCCAGCGGAGCGGGAGCGCTTCGCTTCGCCGAGCCGAACTCCGCCCTCGAGTCTGCATTCGCGGCTGGGCCAGCCGCGGCGTCGAGAGCAGCCGGTTTTAGTGACGCCCACCAGGCGTCGCGGACCTCCTCCAGTGGGGCGGCCGTCGAGATCGTCCTCGGACTTCGCGCGAGTAACGGAGACCAGCTTGATCTGAAGTTCGGGCTGGATCCCTGCGCGACCACCGGCTGGGATGAGTGTGTGGGTGAGGAGATCCTGCCACCTATGCCGCCGAAGTCCAGCAATCTCGATGCAAGCTTTGCAGGTGACTCCGACACTCGTGCCCAGTTTGCATGCACCGGGTGTTCCTACGGATCATCTCCAAACCAGCGAGCAAAAGACCGCCGGTTCGGGCTCGTCGACATTCGCACTGGAGACCAGGGAGCGAA
>JABDKH010000211.1 GCA_013002345.1 Rhodothermales bacterium | reverse complement strand
AAAAAAAAGCGGGCTCCGAAGAGCCCGCTTTCCTGTTTATCTGTACCAGCTGGAAATCAGACCGGTACGATGTTCTCCGCCTGCGGGCCTTTCGTACCCTCGGTCACGGTGAACTCGACCTTCTGGCCTTCGGCGAGCGTCTTGAAGCCGCTGCCCTGGATCTGGCTGAAGTGCGCAAACACGTCCGGGCCATTTTCCTGCTCGATGAAGCCGAAGCCCTTCGACTCGTTAAACCACTTAACCGTTCCTGTTGTCGTAGACATACTCTTTTACCTGTTTAATTCACTACGTAGATATGGCCGTCATGCGGCCGGGTGTGCTGGAAATTCTGCTGCTACTTATGAACTCAGGTCGAACGAACGGGTAGATCGTCGAAGTGGCTTGCATAAATATCTGGCGAACCTTCAAGCTGAAGGAACTATAAAGATACTGATGGCGAATTTCCAGCGGCAAAAGCCTTGTTTTTGGCGCTTTGCGCCGCTAATGTGCGCTCCAAGACGTCGATGGGGACGAGTAAGCGGGCTGTCCGGGCCTGAGCGACTGGAGGATGGTGAGAGCTCCGGGCCGGAATCCGCCGAATATCACCCCGGAGTCGCTGCCCGAAAAGCAATGAGTAGACGCAGCCGGCTGGTCCACGATACGGACGGCGGGCGGGATGCCCATGAGGTGGCATGGCCACGAATCCGGGTGGTACCGCGATGAATTCATTCGCCCCGGGCGCAGAGATTGCGTCCGGGGCGAAGTCGTTTTTGGAGTAGAGCATTGGCGTTTAAGGAAGTTGCAGGCCGCTACAACGGTCCGGCCCTCGAAGAGGAGGTGCTGGCGTTCTGGCGCGAGCACGATACGTTCGACAAGACCCTCCGGCAGACCGAGGGCAAGCCGCAATTCAGTTTCAATGAGGGCCCGCCGACGGCCAACGGCAAACCGGGCATTCACCACGTGCTCGCGCGCGCGTTCAAAGACGTGTTTCCGCGCTACAAGACGATGCGCGGCTATTACGTGCCGCGCAAAGCCGGCTGGGACACTCACGGCCTTCCCGTGGAGCACGAAGTAGAGAAACACCTCAAGGCCGAGGGCAAGATCGAAAGCTACGACAAGGACGAGATCGAAGCCAAGGTCGGCGTCGCCGAGTTCACCCGTCTGTGCCGTGAATCGGTCATGCGCTATATCGGCGACTGGGAGAAGATGACCGAACGCATGGGCTTCTGGGTACACCTCGAGGAAGCCTACTACACGCTCGACAACAGCTACATCGAGTCGGTCTGGAATCTTCTCCAGCGGATTTGGGACAAGGACCTGATCTACCGTGGCTACAAGGTCGTGCCGTACGATCCGCGCATCGGCGCGACACTCTCGTCGCACGAACTTGCACAGGGTTACAAGGACACTGAAGACCCGTCGATCACGGTCCGCTTCAAACTCGAAGATGCAGATGATACGTACATCCTCGTCTGGACGACGACACCGTGGACGCTGCCGTCGAACCTCGCGCTCGCGGTAGGCGAGGATATCGACTACAGCTATTGCTCTCACAACGGCCAGACGCTGATCGTCGCCGAGGCGCTGCGCGACTCGGTGTTCCGCGACGAGGAGCACGAGGTCGTCAGGACCGTCAAGGGCAAAGACCTGGTCGGCTTGAAGTATGAGCAGCTGTTCGACTACATCGAAGTCGACGCGGAGAACGCGTTTACGGTTCTTGCAGCTGATTTTGTCAGCACTGAAGACGGTACCGGTATCGTCCATACGGCGCCGGCTTACGGCGTGGACGACCTGGCGTTCGGCCAGGAGCACGGTCTTCCCGTCGTCCATGGCGTCGGCCTGGACGGCAACTTCGTCGACGCCGTCGAGCCCGTCAAAGGCATGTTCTTCAAGGATGCGGACAAGCCACTCATCAGGATCCTCAAGGATCGCGGCCTGATGTTCCGCTCAGAGCGCTACACGCACAGCTATCCCTTCGGCTGGCGTACCGGCGACCCGATTCTCTACTACGCAAAGAACGCCTGGTACATCCGCACCTCGAAGTTCCGCGACCGCATGGCCGAGCTCAACCAGACGATCAACTGGGTGCCCGATCACATCCGGGACGGTCGCTTCGGCAACTGGCTCGAGAACAACATCGACTGGGCCCTGTCGCGGGAGCGGTTCTGGGGCACTCCATTACCGGTATGGACCGACGGACAAGGTGACTACGTCTGCGTTGGTTCCGTGGCGGAGCTCGAGGAATTAACAGGCAGGGAACTGTCAGACCTCGACCTGCAC
>JABDKH010000210.1 GCA_013002345.1 Rhodothermales bacterium | reverse complement strand
CGAACTACCTCGGTGAGGCGTACGCAATCGTGCGCGAACATGGCGGTCTCTGTATTGCCGACGAGGTGCAGACCGGTTTCGGTCGCACCGGTAATCACTACTGGGGATTTCAGAACTTCGACGTAGTCCCCGATATGGTCGTGATGGCGAAGGGCATCGGGAATGGAATTCCGCTGGCTGCCGTCACGACGCGACGGGAAATTGCAGAGCCATTTGCTCAGAATCTGCACTTCAACACGTACGGCGGAAACCCGGTCAGTATGGCGGCTGGCCTGGCCGTTCTCGAGGTGATCGAAGAGGACGGACTGCAACAGAACTCGAAAGAAGTCGGCGCCTTCCTGATGGCGGGGCTAAAGGATCTGCAGCAGAGACATCCATTGATCGGCGACGTCCGGGGCATGGGCCTGATGATCGGCGTGGAACTTGTTCTCGATCGGGAGACTAAGGAGCCGGCGACGAAAGCGACGGCCGCAGTTCTCGAAGCGGCACGCGAAATGGGCGTCCTGGTTGGCAAGGGCGGGTTGTACGGTAACGTTCTGCGTGTGAAGCCCCCGATGTGTATAACGAAGGAGGACGCCGCATTCTGTCTCGAGGTGTTCGACCGTGCATTTTCGATAGCCGGCTCCGTGTGACCCACATGAAGCACAAGCAAGCTCAACTCCAAGACGACCAGATGGGGTGACCGAAATGAAATTTGACTCGGTAATTAAGGGAGGCACGGTGATAACACCGGGCGGTGCGATTCGAGCGGACGTAGGGATCAGTGGAGAGAAGATCGCGGCCATCGGCCAGGATCTCGACTCGGCCGCGAACGTCATCGATGCCACAGGCCATCACGTGATTCCAGGTGTTCTCGACGTGCATGTCCACCTGGAGCTTCCATTCTGCGGGACCGTCTCCTCCGACGACTACACTTCCGGAACACGTGCAGGTGCCCGCGGTGGCGTCACGACGCTCATCGATTTCGCAATTCCATACGAAGGCGATTCGCTCAACGATGCCGCCGACAACTGGATGGCAAAGGCCGATGGCAAGGCACTGATTGACTACACGTTCCACATCTGCGTCACGCGCTGGGACGAGCACAAGGACCAGATCAAAGGCATGGTCGATCGCGGCTTCACAACTTTCAAGGAATTCATGATCTATGAGTCCGAAGGTTGGCAGTCCGACGACCGGGCCATGTTCGGGACGCTCGAGAAGATGAAGGAGTACGGCACGATGTTGCTCGTTCACGCCGAATCGTCGCGCGTGCTTGACGAGCTCATTGCACGTCATCACACGAGCGAGCAGATCAAGCGGTACGGCGCCAGGCTGCACCGGATGACCCGGCCGAACTACATCGAAGCCGAAGCCATACAGCGCGCCATCACGTGGAGCGAAGTTACAGGCGGGCAGTTGTACATCGTGCATATGTCGACGGCGGAAGGCAGCGATCTCGTGAAGGCGGCACAGTCACGCGGCGTGCCCGTGCTGGCCGAGACGTGCGCTCAGTACCTCGTGCTCGACGACTCCGTCTTCGATCGGGAAGATGGCCATCTTTTTGCCTGCTGTCCGCAGGTCAAGAAGCCAGCTGACGTCGCGCGGCTGTGGACAGGCCTCTCCGATGGCGAGGTATCGGTGGTATCCACCGACACGTGTACGTTTACGCGTGAGCAGAAGGCCATGTGGGAAGGGGACTGGACGAAGATCCCGATGGGCATGCCGGGTCTTGAAACGCTTCTTCCGATCGTCTACACGCACGGAGTGCTGAAGAACCGTCTGTCACTGGAGCAGATGTGCATGAAGCTGTCGACGAATCCCGCGCAGATCATGGGACTGTACCCGCGTAAAGGCGCGATACAGGTTGGCGCCGACGCCGACATCGCGATCATACATCCGGCAAAGAAGATCACCGTCGACCCGGCAACGATGGAAACGAACGCCGACTGGTCACCATACGAAGGTTGGGAGCTGGCGGGATTTGCACGAACCACGTTGTCGCGCGGAGAGACTATCGTGGACGACTACAGGGTCGTCGGAAAAGCGGGCCGCGGCAAATGGTTGCACCGGTCGTCGGCAGGACTGCAGCATCAGTCGACCTCGAACGGACAGGAACGGAAGGCGACTCCCACGACTGCCTGAGTTATTTCGACATCGAGAGGAATTGTAATGAGTACAGAGATCAACACAGCCGTCCATACGCTGACGAATTTTATCGGGGGCAGGCCCATCGAGTGCGCAACGGGTCGATCGCTTCCCGTAACTGAACCTAACACGGGCGCGATCATCGCAGAGGTGCCTCTGTCGAACTCCGAGGACCTTGATCTGGCTGTCAAAGCGGCGAAGGAAGCTCAGCCCAGGTGGGCGCGAATGCCGATCAAGGACAGGGTGCAGGTGTTCTACAAAATGAAGACGTTGGTGGAGGCGGAAGCTGACCATCTGGCGCAGCTCATCACGCAAGAAAACGGGAAGACGATGGCTGAATCTCACGGCAGTATTGCTCGTGCCGTCGAGTGTCTCGAATATGCGGCCAGTCTGCCTCAGTTTGCTGTGGGAAAGGTGCTCGAGGTGAGTCGCGGCGTCGAGTGCAGGACCTATCGATATCCGCTGGGCGTCGTGGCCGGCATCACGCCGTTCAACTTTCCGTTCATGGTTCCTCTGTGGATGATACCGATGGCCGTGGCGCTCGGAAACGCATTCATTCTTAAGCCGTCACCGCAGACTCCGCTCAGTGCCATGGAACTCGCCCGACTCATGCAGGAGTCAGGCGTCCCGGATGGCATCTTCTCCGTGATCCACGGAGACAAGGACATTGTGGAGTCCATCTGCGACCACCCCGATATTGACGCTGTCGGCTTCGTCGGATCGACAAAGGCGGCGCGAGCGGTGTATCAGAGAGCTACGTCGACGGGAAAGCGGGTTCGTGCGCTTGGTGGTGCAAAGAACCATCTCGTGGTCGTTCCGGATGCGGACCCGGAGATGACAGCATCAAACGTAACGGCGTCCGTAACGGGTTGTGCCGGACAGCGATGCATGGCTGCAAGCGTGCTTCTCGCGGTGGGCGATTCGGATCATATCATCGATCGAATCCGGGACAAGATGGCCGGGCTGAAGGCAGGCCCGGACATCGGCTCGATCATCAGTGAAGACGCCTACGACCGGATCACAGGCTACCTTGATCGAGCAGAATCCGACGGCGCAAAGCTGCTTCTGGACGGCCGCCACGCTGTCGCGGATGACGTGCCTGCCCAGGGTCGATACCTTGGTGCCTGCATCATCGACCATGCAACGCCCGATCATGAAGCTTCGTGCGATGAGATCTTCGGGCCCACGCTGACCATCATCAGGTGCGCCACCCTCGACGACGCCATCGAGATCGAAAACCAGAATCCGTATGGCAACGCCGCAGCCATCTACACCTCGTCGGGAGACTCGGCCGAGTACTTTACCGACCGCGCGAGCGCTGGTATGGTCGGCGTCAATATCGGCGTACCCGTTCCGCGCGAACCGTTCGCCTTCGGAGGATGGAATGAGAGCAGCTTCGGAGGAGGCGATATTACGGGCGAGACCGCAATCGACTTCTGGACGAGGACGAAAAAGGTCACGGCAAAGTGGTCAGACAAGTATCGCGGAAACTGGATGAGCTGAGGCCGACTTTTCCTATTCAAGAGTGCCCGATCGATGGTAGAGAAGACCCGACTTTCCGAAAAGGAGCTGGCCCGAAACTTCGCCGACCTTCATCCGCGATACACGCGGGACGAAGCTGTGTCGGAGGCATCGAGGTGTCTGTACTGCTACGATGCACCCTGTACCCGCGCGTGTCCCACGCACATCGATGTGCCGCGCTTCATTCGTCAGATTCTACACGATGATCCTGCAGGTGCGGCGGAGACGATCTTCTCGGAAAACATCCTGGGCGGATCATGCGCGAGAGCATGCCCGACAGAGGTGCTGTGCGAAGGAGCGTGCGTGGACCGGACGCTTCTGAAGGCACCGGTGCAGATCGGTCGGCTTCAGCGGTATGCGACGGACCATGCCATGGATCATCAGCTCCTGTTTTTCGAGCCGGGCGCGGATTCGGGGAAGAAGGTTGCTATCGTCGGCGCCGGACCGGCCGGGCTGTCCTGCGCCCACGAACTTCGAAGGCGCGGACATGGCGTTACGATTTTCGAGGCACGCGACATTCCCGGCGGTCTCAACACGCTGGGTATCGCAGCCTATAAGATCACGACGGAGTTCTCACTCAGGGAGATCGAGTCGGTACTCGCCATCGGCGTGGATGTGCGCTACAACACGCCCGTCGATAGCAAGATGTTGCAACAACTCCGCGATACGCACGATGCCGTGTTTGTTGGTGTCGGTCTCGGTGAAACGGCGCAACTTGGTATTCCCGGCGAAGATGCGGAGGGCGTGTGGGAAGCACTCGACTTTATCTTCCAGACGCACACGAAGCCGCTGAAGGATTGCGTCGTCGGACGAAATGTCGTCGTACTCGGCGCGGGCAATACGGCGGTCGATGTGGCGACGGAAGCGGTGCGCCTGGGGGCGGACAGAGTAACAATTGCGTACCGCCGCACAGTGCACGACATGTCCGCATTTGATTACGAGTATGAGCTCGCAAAATCCGATGGTGTTCATTTCCTGTGGGAGGTTCAACCGAACGCGTTCGTGACCGACGACGGAATGCTGACAGGTGTCGAGTTTCAGAGGATGACGTCGCAGGGACGCGGCCGGTCGGCTTCACTCAAAGCCGCTGACGAACCGCCGTCAATCGTTCCGTGTGACATGGCGATAAAAGCGCTTGGCCAGGTACCTGTACTGGGTGTGCTGGGCGAAGTTGACGACGTCGAGACCAGGAACGGACGACTTCGCATCGACCCGACGACTGGGTCGACCGGCGTGTCGGGGCTCTTTGCCGGTGGTGACTGTGTCAGCAAGGGGGCCGAGATCGTCGACGCTGTACAGGAGGGCAAGGTGGCCGCGTGGGGTATCGACGCGTACCTGGCTGGGCGAGTCTGAGAAGAGCACCGTGGTGGGCAGCAATATCACTCGAGGTTCAAACGAATGAGCAAACCGGATATCAGCGCCAATCTGGCCGGGATCACTTCGCCGAATCCCTTCTGGTTGGCGAGCGGACCCCCGACGAACTCGGCTTACCAGGTGCGCCGCGCTTTTGAAGCGGGCTGGGGTGGCGTGGTCTGGAAGACCATTAGCCACGAGCCCATCGTCAATGTCTACTCGCGGTACGGCGCGGTTGACTATGATGGTCGCAAGGTGATGGGCTTCAACAATATAGAGCTCATAACAGATCGAACGCTTGAAGAAAATCTCAGGGAGATAGCGGAGATCAAGCAGGAATTTCCCGATCACGCCGTCGTGGTTTCTTTGATGGTGGAGACGAACCGCGAATCGTGGCACGATATCGTGAAGAGGGTGGAAGACACGGGCTGCGACGGTCTGGAACTAAACTTCGGATGCCCTCACGGCATGAGCGAGCGAGGGATGGGATCGGCGGTGGGCCAGGTGCCGGAGTACACCGAGATGGTAACCGCGTGGGTGAAGGAGATAGCGCGGACACCCGTGCTCATCAAGCTGACGCCGAACATTGCGGACATTCGTTTCATCGGGCGAGCGGCCAAGCAGGGCGGGGCGGACGCGCTCTGTTTGATCAATACAATCAATTCGGTGATGGGTGTCGACCTGGAGACACTGATGCCCAAACCGCATGTCGCCGGGCGCGGCTCACATGGCGGATACTGTGGACCGGCAGTCAAGCCGATCGCGCTCAACATGGTGCATCAGCTCGCCGCGGATCCGCAGGTCGGTCTGCCGATTTCCGGAGTCGGAGGCATTCAGGCCTGGCAGGACGCGGTGGAGTTCATGCTGCTCGGCGCCTCCAATGTTCAGGTGTGCACCGCGGCGATGCACTACGGCTTCCGAATCGTTGAGCACTTCATCTCCGGACTGCAATCGTGGATGCAGGGTCGTGGCTTCGAGCGACTGTCCGACTTTGTCGGACACTCCGTGCCGGCGATTGGAGAGTGGGCCGAGCTTGATCTGGGCTACAAGGTCGTAGCGGAAATAGATCAGACGAAATGTATTAACTGCGGGCTGTGTTACATCGCCTGTGAGGACGGAGCGCACCAGTCGATTGACATCAGTCGTCTCGGCGAGGATGAATACGCGGATCGACTCACCGCTGCGGACATCGGAAACGGTCGCGGTGACGGTCACGATTCGGCCATTCAGATCAGCGGAGGAAAGCGTGTAATTGCTGGAGCCGGCGACGGGTACGTCAACATCTACACGATCCGCCAGGAAACATGCGTAGGTTGTAACCTGTGTTCGCTGGTCTGTCCGGTGGATGAGTGCATCGCAATGGTACCGGCGGAGTCCGAGATCCCGAGCATGACGTGGCGTGAGTATCAGGATCGTCTCAGCCGCGGAGAGATCGAGCCCATTCAGCCACCGTCGCACGTGTGAATCAGGGCGGCTAGTCGAATCGATCGAACGCGAGCAGCGCGGACCTTCCCCGAAACGACCCGATCCTGATCTTCATTCCGTGGAGCCAGGTACAGTCAGCCGGACAAGCGGCGGCCGGGCGAACATCCTGTCAGCCGGTCGCGAACTCCCTCCACCGCTGCGCAACGTCTGCCAGCTTCGGTTTGATCGGCGACGGTTCGGCAACTGCTCGAGCCGCGCTTGCCACATCCTTCAGCCCCGTGCCCGTGACAAGAAGAACGATCCGCTCGCGGCGTTCGATAAGCCCCGATTGAAGCGCACTCCGAAGTCCGGGAAGAACGGCAGCACCGGCCGGTTCGGCAAACACGCCGGTGTGTTGGGCCAATTCGGCTATCCCGTCCACAATCTCGCCATCGGACACCACCACGCCTCCGCCACCCGACGCTCGAACCGCACGCAGGCACTGGATCGCATTTCGTGGCGCCTCTACCGTCAGGCTATCGGCAACGCTGTTGGCACCCGGCACGGGCGTGATCGACTCCGATCCCGTAATCAGCGCACGCGCGAGGGAGTCCGATCCGTCTGGTTGAACCGCAATCAACCGTGGCGGACGAGCGATGAGTCCACCGCGGACAAGATCGTGGAATCCTTTCGCGATCCCGGACAATATGACTCCGTCGCCGGTCGGTACTACGACCACGTCGGGCGCGTCAGGGGTCATCTGTCTTGCGATCTCCAGAGCAACCGTCTTCTTACCTTCGATCGTAAAGGGATTCAGTGCGGTGTTCCGGTTGTACCAGCCGAACTCTTCACAGGCTGCACAGCATAGCTCGAACGCCTCGTCGTACGTGCCGTCGACGGGCATCACCGCGGCTCCGTGCGCCAGCATTTGCACGAGCTTCGCCCTCGGAGCGGACGCCGGTACGAATACGACGGCGCGAATTCCACTTGCCGCCGCCACCGCAGCTAGCGCCGTCGCCGCGTTGCCGGTCGACGCCGTCGCTACGGTCTTGAAGCCGTACTCCTTCGCCTTGGCCACCACCAGAAAGGACGCCCTGTCCTTGGTGGAACCGCTCGGGTTTCTGGTGTCGTCCTTGATTTGCAGATTCGGCGTGCCGAGTACTCTGCGCAATTCCGGCGCCGCGAGAAGTGGTGTGTCTCCCACAGGAAAAGGAGGGAAGTGCTCAGCCGAAGAGATGGGCCAGAACGGGATCAAAAACTCCGGACTCGATGCCGCTGCCTCCGGCCACCCGGATGGATAATCGTCCAGGGCCACAGCGAGCACGCCTCTGGTGACGCCGCCCGCCTCTTGCTTTTGAGAACAAAGCGGGCAAACGAGCCGGGCCGGATCCTCCCCGTACGCCGCGTCGCACTCTATGCATCGAAACTGAAAACAGCCCATCGTGCCACCTACATGGTCAGGGCCATCAGAGCTTTCTGCACATGCAGGCGATTCTCGGCCTCATCATAAACCACCGACTGTGGACCGTCGATGACTTCCTCCGTGACCTCCCGACCACGATCCGCCGGAAGCGGATGCATATAAATCAGGTGATCCTTCCCGAGCGCCATCCGCTCCGAGTCGCAGCGCCACGCCGGGTATTTCTCGATCAGACGAAGACCCTGGCTTACATCCTGCGTTGTAACCAGCGGTCCCCACGACTTGGGGATCACCACGTCGGCGTCCTCGAAGGCATCCTCGAACGTGTTACTGATCTCGAATCGCGCACCGCCGG
>JABDKH010000209.1 GCA_013002345.1 Rhodothermales bacterium | reverse complement strand
ACCCCACATCGAAAAAACGACTCCAGGAGGCAAGCGCCAGTCCCCCTGTAGTGATATATAGAGGTGTTTATTATGAAACGATTTGTTGTCGCTTTTCTGCTGGTTACCGGCCCGGGCGTCGCTGGTGCACAGGTGCCCGTATCCTCCCACCCACCGCTCGTCAACCAGTACATCGAGGATGGGCTTGAGCAAAGAAGTCCGGCATGGTGGAAAGCACTTGAAAGCCAACTTGCGCTCACACTCGACAAATCCGTCGAGCAAGTGGACGAAGTGTCACTTCAGAACGTGATCTATTTCGCTACCAACCATTCGGATCGTATGCGACTGACGGACTCCGCGCCGTCGCTCATGGAGATTTACGAACATCATCAGCATGCGGGCTTCCGAATGATGGCTCTTGCCGCACTACATGCAATCGGTGATGAGCGATATCTCGCGCGTGCGTATTCGTTGACGCAGCACGCGAACTCGGAGCGCCTGAACCGGATGGCGAGGGCCGCTCTCGCCGATGTACATGAGAGAAACCGGTAGCAGCGCGAACACGAAGTAGGGAAAGCCGCGACCATGCTGTCGCGGCTTTTTCTATTTCATCAACTTGATCTCCGCCAGCACCGGTAAATGATCCGACGGATAATGCCCGCGCAACTGGTCTGTCAGCACACCAGCACGGATCACGCTTACACCGGGCGTCGCAAAAATGTAATCGATACGCCCGTCCTCTTCGTTGCCGACTTCGAATGATCCGAATGTCAGATCTGGACCATACGGGTCCGTCACTGTCGCCGCCAGATCTCTCAGTACAATTGAGCCGCCACCCGATGCCGTTATCACTCCGTACGGTTCCTCATCGGGGCGTGCGTTGAAATCCCCCATCAGAATCGCCGGCGCCGCGGACTCTCTCGATTCGATGATCCGGCGAAGCAACTTGGCCGACTCCACTCGAGCCGTATCCCCGCGGTGGTCGAAGTGCGTGTTGTAGAGATAGAAACGTTGACCCCGATTGTCCTCCATGAGTACCCAGGTCGTGACGCGGGGAAGTGCAGCATCCCAGCCAACGGATCCGGCGGAATCCGGCGCAGATGACAGCCAGAAGGCACCACGATCAACAGGCGTAAACCTGTCTCGACGATAGAACACGGGCACGAACTCTCCACCCTCAACGCCGTCGTCCCGGCCGACCCCGTACCAGTCATATTCCGGAAGCCGATCGACCAGATCGTCGATCTGATTCTTCTTTGCCTCCTGCAAGCCCGCAATGTCAGCCTGATGAAACCGGAGCAATGCTGCCACACGATCCGCCCGATGTGGCCAGGCATGTTCACCGTCCGAGGTCACGTCAACGCGGACGTTGTATGTGATCAGCACGCGTGATCTTGTTTCCGGGAGGTCGTTCGCGCTCTGACGCGATGCACAGGCCGGCAGCAACGCGATGGCAGCAAGTAGCCACAATCCTGAATGCGTTCGTCTGTTCATGGCAACTCCGATCGGCTAATGGACGAGAGTAGACTGCGAGCATGGGCGGACGGTACACCGAGGTTTGAGCCACCAAAATCTGTGAGGACGGCGGCATTGATCGCCTGAACGTGTCCGGTCAGATCGAGGACCGGTCCGCCGCTTCCGCCATGGGCCGTTTCAGCGTCATACACGATGTTGGATCTGGTCACCTGACCTACGATGCCTCTGGTCGCCAGAGGAGCAATGTGTCCTGACTCGGACAGCCGGTCGGCTGTGGTCCAGAAGTCCAGCGATCGGTCGTTTCGAAGCGAGTCGAGCATCGCCTGATCCGAGCGTGCCAGCAGCGCCCGGATCCCGGTCGGGTATCCCAGCAGGAAGACGCTTTCGCCCGGCGTCGAATCTCGATCGCTAAGTGGCAGCGACGGAACACGACCGGTCATAGCGGAGCACCTCAACACGGCCAGATCGGCGTCGTCGCTCGCCGTCACGAGTTCGACGTTGAACGACTCCGCGATACCCGGCAGATAACCGACCAATCGATGCATTACGGGGACGAATCCTCTATCCACCGCCTCCTGAGCGGCCGAACTGAACTCCCACGGCAGCGCGACATGCCGATTTGTGAGCAGCAATCCGTCATCGGTCGCGACAAATGCAGTGCCCGTAAAGAGACTTTCCAGTACCGGGCCGACGCCCTCCACCGCAAGGCGAGGGTGCCCGTCGGAGTCATAGATCGGGATGCCGTCGGGAGTAACGACGATTCGCAGGAGCCTACCGTCCGGCAACGCAAAGCCGTAAGAACCCATGATGAGCACAATGGATCGAGACGCCTCCGAAATGATTCTCTCCCCCGCCTCAGAGCGCGCCTCGAGAAGATTCAGCCGTTCGTCAATTCGGGCCTCCACCGCTTCCAGTTCTTCGATCGTCAGGGTACCACCGGTTGCGGCCTGAGCAGCAAGCTGGTCCATCCCCTCAAAATATCCTGCCTGTGCCGCCTCGAGTCTCTTCTCGAGGGTGAACGTCCGATAGGCCAGAAACGCGACGGCAACGAACAGCACGGCCACCGCGATCGCGAGACTACGCCGCACGAACGGCGAGGTCTGCGTGAGCATCTGAGTCGGGGCGTCGCGAAGAAGCGCACGCATGCGCGCCAGGCCCGGGTCGTGCTCGAGCCGCGCACCGTCCAGACAGTCTCTCATGACGTCACCGATGCTCCTGTGGGTCGCCGATCCGCTACCGACTGACCTGAATCTCATAACCGGACTCCGGTCACCGAGACGCACGGCATCACCGTGGTGGAGGAGCTGGGCAACCACCGCTTCACCATTAACGCGAACCGGGGCACCTTCATGTGCCGTAATCACATAGCTCGTTCCCTGCCGGGTGAGCGTGGCATGCAGCGGCCTTACGCCCGGGAATGTCTCGGATGGGAGATAGACCCCGACCGTGGGCTCGGATCCGATTGTTATCGTATCACCGGACAGCGACTTTCGCACGGTGCGCCGCGAACCGAGAATATGATCCAGCACCAGCGCCGGCGTATCGAGATCAGAGCTGTTCGGCATATGCCCAGAGTGTAACGTGGAGACGTCTTGACTGTTGAGTAAGTATACCCGCGCACTACGTTACGAAGGCCTGCACACTCAAACACGCCGCTGTTTTACGACATTGGTGCTTTTTACCGATAACGTGAGTTAAGGCCCACAGAAGAAGCAGCCTGTGATAGACAAAACGACGATAAAGGACTACATCGGCACCTGGTGGCTCTCCGCGATCATGTTGCCGATCTGTGCCTACTTCGTATTCTTCTACCCGACGTCGACGTTCATGGATAACGCCGACCTGCTGATCCACGAGGCCGGCCATTTCTTCTTCGGCTTCTTCGGGCAGTTCATCCGTGTCCTGGGCGGAACGATCATGCAGATCGTTCTTCCCGGCCTGCTCATCTGGCACTTCTTCGCACACGGCTACCGTACCGGTACACAGATCGCGTTGTTCTGGCTGGGCCACAACCTGCTTAACATTGCCGTGTATGCGTCCGACGCGCGAACCCGTCAACTGCCCCTGCTCGGCGGAAACAAGTCAGGACACGACTGGCACTATCTGCTCGGCCGCCTGGGAATACTTGAGTTCGACCAGGCAGTCGGAACCGTGTTCGCTATTCTCGGTGCTGTCGTCTTTCTGATCCTCATCATCCTTCCACAGTACGCGATGTGGTCCGGTTCAGAGGAATCGTAGTTGGGGATCCTTCTGTTCGCCTTCGCCCGTGTCGAGATTGGATATTGAAAGTCCGAGCAGTCGGACAGGTCGTCCCGGCACCGGCGCATGAAGCAGTTGCTGTCCGATTGCAGCCAGTTCATCAGCGTCGGCCACATAATCCGGAAGCGTTCGACTCCGCGTGCGCACGATGAAGTCGTGATACTTGATCTTGAGCGTGACGGTTCGGCCAAGTGCCCCCGCACGCTTCATGCGCTCGGCAACGTTCCCCGCAATCTCAAAGATCTTCTGTTCCATCTCTTCGACATCGCTGAGATCCTCCAAGAACGTTCGCTCAGCGCCCACGGACTTGCGTCGACGGTTTGGCTGAACAGATCTTTCGTCCAGACCGCGCACGATGCGATGGAAGTGGCGGCCGACTTTACCAAAGCGACGAACGAGTTCGACTTCGTCCAGCGCTTGAAGGTCAGCGCCGGTCTCGATACCCATCTTCTTCATCCGCTCGGCGGTGACACGGCCTACACCGAAGAATTGTGCGACAGGAAGCGCGGCTATGAACGCAGGAGCGTCCTCGGGCAGAATGACCGTCAGGCCATCAGGCTTGTTGAATCCGGATGCAACCTTGGCGAGAAACTTGTTGAAGGAGACGCCGGCTGATGCCGTCAGCTCCGTAGTCTCCAGTATGTCCCGTTTGATCTGACGTGCGAGTAGCGTGCCCGATGCCGGACCCTTCATCGGTTCGGTCACATCGAGATAGGCCTCGTCGAGCGACAGTGGCTCGACCAGATCCGTGTAAGACCGGAAAATGTCCCTGATCTGACGAGATATGCCCGCGTAGACGTCCATCCGGGGACGGACAAAGATGAGCTCCGGACATCTTCGTGCTGCGGTCGACGATGGCATTGCGGAACGCACACCGTACTTGCGGGCCTCATAACTCGCTGCCATGACCACGCCGCGCCGCCTCCCTCCTACGGCGACGGGCCTGCCGCGGAAGTCAGGATTGTCCCGCTGTTCGACGGACGCATAAAACGCGTCCATGTCAATGTGAATGATCTTTCGCATCGGAGCGTTCGTCACCGCAGTCGCTGTTCAACATCGCGCCGCTTCGCCCTTCGATCAATCCACGACCTGCACCCGCACGCCTTCAGAGTGTGACGTGAATTCAGGGGCATACATCGACTGTATCGACGTGATGCCATTTGAGAAGTCGCCTGCGAGATTGACGCGCAGCGGATACTCGAAAACATACGTTCCTTTCGGGAGATAGCCGATGAAGAAATGGGTCGCTGCATCGCGCGTGCTCTCGTAGTAACCCAGGCCTCCCTTATAACGATACCCGGACAGAACGTTGATGGGCTCGAGACCTGCTCCACGCATATCCTTCAAGTGAACATACTCCATGTCGCGATCCACTCGGATGATGACCCGAACCACGATCTTGTCGCCCGTTGCGAGATCATCGATCTGATCCAGCGGCCTCAAAACCGGTCCTGCGTTCGACAACTCCTCACGAAAGAGCTTCTTCTCAATGCTTAGAGGAGTTTCCGCGGGAGTGATTCGATCGAGCTGTTCGAAGTACTGCCAGTACAGCGCACCCCACGCCGGACCTGGTCCGACTTTGGTCACCTCGACCGTCGCCATGTCACTGCTGATGTCGTCGCCTTCCCACGACGTCGTGAAGTAACCCGTACCCTCTTCGGCGTCGGGCCGGGATCGACTGTCGATGGTCTCGTCACCGACGCTGATTGTGACGTGTGATTCTTCGTCGAGCAGCTGTGTGCCCCGCATCAGTAATGCGTACACGGCCTCTGTCGTCGCCTTCGTTGTCTTCCAGTCCTGCGTCTGCTTCTGCTTGAGCAGCCATAGCTGTAGATCGGCAACGGCAGCGCTGTTGTTATCGATCTCATCGAAGGCCTCCACCATTAGGGCTTGCGTCTCGATCGGTGCCTGGTACCAGAAGTAGCCCCGGTTGTATTTCCAGTACATACCGAGTTCGTCGGAGTGCGAGGCGGTTTCGGCGAGCGACCGCATGATCGCTCCGGGTATTTTCGTGTCGCCCCATCGATGGAGAGCAAGCGCAATCATCCCCTGTCCATACATCTCGTTCTGCAGCCAGAAACGACGCGCCTGATCGAGATAGTAGGTCACGGCGGGCTGGCTGGCCTCGGGGATCTCCATCTGTCCGAAAAAGCTTCGGGCGTAGAGATAGTGAATCTGCAGCCACCCAAGGTGACGCTCATTGAGGTTTGCCTTTCGCTCGACGAGCTCGTCGTAGTCGGCCTTGATTTCGCGATCTAGATATGCGACGGCACGCGCAAGCGACGGACCCAGTGCGGGGTCACTCTCGGGATCAAAGATTCCCAGGCGATTGAGGTGTCCGAAACCGGCCACAATATGCTGCGTGATGTGCCGACTCGGTCGCATCCCGTTGAACCACGGCCAGGCACCCGACCCATGCTGAGCACCGGTAAGTTTCTGAATCGCGGTTGCACGTTCGTTGCTCATACGAGCGAAGTCAAACAGCACCGCCATGCGTCGCTTGCGCTCCGACTCATTCTGAGCAGCAAGAAGCCACGGCGTCTCTTCGATGACGAGCGACTTCAGTTCCTGGTTCTTCTCCAGATTTGACTGGAGTGCTCCGGCTTCCAGATCACGCCACCGGTCGAAGACGGTCCGGATACGTGGGTTTTGCTCGACGATGTGAGCCGCGATACTGTTGGCGTACAGTCTGCTGAAGACCTGCTCCGAGCACTCGTGAGGAAATTCCATCATGTATGGCAACGCCTGTACCGCGTACCAGACAGGATTGGGAGAATACTCGAGTGTCAGTGCGTGATGACGCAGCGTTTGCGACTTGTTGTCGCGCAGTCGCTTGAAGGTAAACGGATAGGTCCCGGGCCCCCGAACGGGGAGCGGCAGGCTTTCTGTAACGAGCATGCGGTTGGTCAGGACCGGCAGCGGTTTCTGCTCGCCATCGGATTGACTGCCGGCATCCGCCGTCACCCGATAGACGATCGCATCGACGCCCTCCGGAACGCTGATCGACCAGCGCAGGCCCTGGCTCTGGCCCGGGGCCAACGTGAATTCGAGGTCGGTATTGTCGCTACTGAACTCGCGATCTAGTGGCTGCATGGTCACGGCGTCGAAGAGAGATAACCGGGCCGTTCCACTGAGCGATTCCTCCGCCAGACTTTGTACGCTGGCGGCAAAACGTAGGTCATCGCCCTCGCGAAGGAAGCGCGGTGCATTGGCGGTGATCATGAGATCCTTGCGCGTGACCGTGAACGCCTCAAGTGTGCCCACGCGCAAGTCGGTGGTGTGAGCGATACCCAGCATCCGCCAGCGTGTGAGCGCTTCGGGTATGGTGAAAGCGAACGAAATCGTGCCATCCTCGTCGGTGCGCAGGTCGGGCAGGAAGAAAGCGGTCTCGCTGAAATTTGTTCGTACCGGGCCTGCCTGTGACACCACGGGTTCGTCACCGACGGGCGGCGATGCAGCCTCCTCGTCCTCCGCGAGCATCTTCCCAGCTTCCGTCACGGCTCCGTCAGCCATCATGGCATCGGAGGGTACCGCGGACATCTCCATGATCGCTCTCGCTAGACGCGAGCCGAAGTATCTATCGAGCCCGAACCAGTTCAGCATGTCATAGCTACGCCGCCGCGCCGAGCGCGCTCGATTCCACCGAAGTCCCGAGACCGCGGATCCGACGGCCCCCCATTCGTTCGCTGCCACCCAGCCAAGGCGCGAGGTGCGGCTATGGTGGAGATCGAGTCGCCAGTCATGTGCGACAAACTGGTCAAGCGACGCATCGTACATCGCAGCCAGCAACTCGGCGGCGACGGGCTCTCCCTTCGAACCCGTTATTCGGAGCCGCCATTCCTCATCCTGACCCGGGTAAAGCTCGTCGCGAAATGTCTCCAGCTTCAGCGTCAGCTGTTTGTTCGTGTACGGAACTGTGATCGTCTGGCTGTGGACCACGGCACGACCATGGCGTACAAAGCTGACGTGGACGGCGTAGTTACCCCGATCATCCTCTTCTATCGGGAATTCCAGCAACTGCTGGGAATTCGAAAGCCGCAGCCGGCGCGTCTCCACAATGCGGCCCCGCTTCTCCACCTCAACGAACACCGGGACATCCTTTGCGGCCGAGCCAATCAACAGGCGCGCCGTCTCACCCGGCTCCCCGGAGGCGGTGACCGGAACGAACCAGTCAAGATTCTTCAGCGGAAGACGGTTCTCCCGGATCGAGTAGAGCGTAAGCATCCGCACCGCCTGTACTTCACGGCCGCGGGCGTCGGTCGCCGTCACTTCCACGCGGTAGACCCCCGGCGGCCACTTCTTGACATCGCCCAGACTCACGGTGGGCGTGTCGCCGGTGTTGAATGCGGTCTCCAGAGCCACCTCTGCGACCGACCACGTGCCCGGGTCGTTCTCGTTGGCGTACACGTCCATCGGGAAATGCTCACTGTGCTGATCGGGTGTCAACACGGGCCGATCAATCTGTGGCCACGGCCTTTCCCGAAGCAACCGAGCAGGACCGCGGAGGCGACTGATCACGAGCCGTCCCGACGCCGACACAGTCACTCCCTCAACATTCTCGGCGGTTACCTCTAACGACTCCAGCGCATCGCGATCCCGAAATTCAGAACCCTCGATACCTAGAAGCAGCGATGCGTACCCCACGCGCACAGACGTCACACCCGATCGTGTCTCCCCCGCAAAGTCGGTCACGTCGGCGACAACCTTGTATCGGAAGATGGGGTTGGCAGATGGCGGAATCTCGTCGTCGGGTCTTGCAACGAACGACAGGCTGAAGTGACCCTCGCTGTCGGTCTCGGCCACTCCTGTGGCGATCTCGGCGTCAGCCTGCGGTGGATGGATGCCCCACCAGTATTGCCACGGACGAAACACGGGTGTTCTCGTGACTCGATACCGCACAGCTGCGCCATCGACGGGAGCCCCGCTGAACGCAAGAGCCGACCCCGATACCGTCACCTCGTTTCCGAGTTCTACTTCCCCCTCCACCGGGTCGAAACTGACCTCGAAACGCGGACGCTTGTATTCCTCCACCGAGAAACTAACAGAGCCATCGGCATCCCGAATCGTCATCTCCCCGGTTCCAGCACCCGTCGGCAAATCAAACCTGCCGCTGACCGTGCCGTACTCGTTCGACTCCAGATCGAGGCTTACCAGCTCGCGCCGGTTCGGATCAGTAAGTCGAACCGTAGTACGCTCTCCGGCGCGGATTTCATGCCGCTCGCCACTCTTCCTGAGGAGGATCCCTTTGAAATGCACCGGCTGACCCGGCCTGTAGATGGCCCTGTCCGTGAAGAGTCTGGTCACGTCATGCGGCAACTGCGGATTCTCGCCACCCCATCGGTAGCGCCAGTCCATGCTGACGAGCCGGTCGTCACCGTGCACGACCGTCAGAAAGAACGACCCGCCATCTTGATGCAAAATATCGGCGACACCGTCGTCGTTCGTTTTGAACGACTGGTACTTGTCGGGATTTCGGCGCCGGTCGACATACTCGACGCCCCACAACGTCACGGTGGCGCCTACAATCGGTACACCTCGGGCACGATCGAGAACCCGGACCTGCAGCGACGCGTCTTCATCGCGCCGTTCAACGATGCCGAGTTTTGACGCAGCGAAGTACACGATGCCGCGTGCCTGACCGTCCTGGCGAAATTCCGCGTGACTGCCAACCAGCGCGGCATACAGCCCGGTTGGCAACGCCGGTATCATCAACTCCGTAGAGTGGCTTTGATAGTCTCCATCGCGCGGGAGATCAAAGACTCCATCGAACGAACGCGCACGTGCAATAAGCCTGGCGTTCCGTTCGTCGCGATCCGAACCGGACAGGAAGCTGGAGGTCATCATCTCCTGCATGTCGACGGGAACGACCGCCACAAACATCTTCTCGACATTGCGATATTGGAGCCGGAGTTTGAATGGTTGTCCTGGAGTTACAACATCCTCGATCTGAAACTGGGCGGACTTCTCTCGAATCGACGACTGCAGTGCCGCACACTGAGCTGACCCGAATGAATCCGGAAACCGGTCAATCGCGGCCGTACAAAGATCGTCGGCCTCCTTCATTCGCCACTTGAAGCGATCGGACCGAAGCGGATCATATCGATAGCCTTCTGACACAAGCGTTGACGCCAGCGCGTGAGTAATCGATGTGCCGGCACTTCGGCCACTGAAGCGCTCGTCCATCTCTCGAAGTCGCGCCACGTAGGCTGAATCACGGTCGGCGACGGTGCTTGCCTTCCGGACGAACGCCAGGCGCCCAAGGTCGACATCAACAAGCGCATCCGGTTCGGTATCTGTCAGATGAAACCGGACCAGATCCTGATACAGGCGAATTGCGAGATACTCCGTTGAAAGGGAGTCTGGGCTCTCAATCTCCAGTCCCACAAATCCTTCAGCGGTTCCCATGAACCGCGGATCGTTGAAGCGAAACGGCTCGAGCGGCTCCGCCAGACCCGCCTCGGAATTCTCGAACACGTCCAGCGCACGGTGTGCAAGGAAGTCGTACAGGGTGGGCCGAAGCAGTCTGTCGCGACCGTTCGACTGAAGAAGAACGATGTACTCCGCGACCGGAATAGCCGACAGCGTTGAGATGTCTTGAACCGAACGTGCGAATTCACCTACCGCTGCTCCCACAATCTTGCGCTGGTCCCAGGTCGTAACATCATCCTCCGCAATGCCACTCGTAGCGGTTCGATCCAGATACATGTGGCGATTCGACTGGTAGTACCGCCAGTAGATTTCGCCGAGGATCGAATGCAGCACGGCGGACGACGGTGCCGACACTCGTTCGACTTCGATCTTCAGATCTGATACGATCCGATTGATTTCGTCTTCTTCGAGTGCAGCGACGTACTTGGACCGATGCAGCAACGCCTTCAAGAGCTGCGGATCGTTTTGCTCGTCACGCGCCAGAGAAATGATACGATCCACGACTTCCCACGCCGATCGCGGGAGTCCCTGTTCCTGAAGTGAGTCTACCCTGGCCCACAACTGATCATAGTCATCTTTCATGTCAGGTGTCACCCCGGAGAACAGCGATAGTCCGGCGAAAAGCACCAACAGAATAAGCACAGGATGTTGCGGTTTCATAGCCGAATGTGAGGGACAGGAAGATTAGAAATACAGCGTGGTTTACAGATGACCTGCGTTTTCGGCCGCCCATATTCGCCACATTCTGCCGGAGAGGCAAGAAACGAACAGCCACCGGAGATGACAACGATTTGCCGCGGCTGCGTATTGTGTGGGAGACTGCCGAGTCAGGATCCCTAATCGGCATCGAAGCTATCCCGACGGAACGGACTCCGCTGTGAGTTCCTCAAGGCGCAGTGACTTCCGATAGGCAGACTGCTTCCCGGCCTCGAAGTTGAGGACTTCGACGGTATCGTCGTACAGAGCCCTGGCGCTGATCGGGTTATCAGCGATACAGACTACGCCCAGCTTCCCGTACTCGGACAGGGCGCCCACGAGGTGAAACACAACGCCACGCTGGGTGCCGCCATGGAAGTGAAGGCCGTGTTCAACTGCTATGTCGATCAAGTCGGCCGGCGTAAATCCCCGATAGTCGTCGCTGCATAGATTGTCCGATGCATAATAGTATCGCTCACGGCCAGTCGGTGTGAGATACAATCCTGTATCTGACTGGTACCGGCCGTCTGTCAGAAACTGAAGCATCAGAAACGGGTGAGTCGTACCACCTTTCCTCAGATTAATCTCAATGGCGTAGTGATTCCAATCCTCACCGTCCTTGACAGAGATGAAGTCGACACTGTATCTGCCCGTGACTCCATATTCTTTGAGCGCCTGCGAGACCTTCACTCCGATGCCCTGAACCTCGAGACGGTATTCGGGGTCTGCGGGAAATGCACAGCCGAGAAATATCTGGCCGGAATCGCCGCCAAGAACTTGATCATGAGTCGAGATGACTGAAGTGGCTCCGAGCGGGTCGATGCGACACTGCACCGATGGCGAGCGCTTGTTCTCACCGTCGATCCAGCTTTCGACGATGCCGCCCATTTCCTCGAACTTCGACAGGTAATGCGGCCACGTTTCGCCGATCGCCTCGAAGCGCGTCCGGCGCGGTAGTTCCTCGTTGACCCATGATCGAAGACCGGACTTTGGAGCGTCTTCGAGCCAGAACGTCGAATTCCCCTCACCCGAAAAACCTTCGTCCAGCTTGATGACTACTCGTCGGAGAGCCGGATTCCTCTCCTTGAGTTCCGAGATCGCCAGAGTGAGTTCGTGCTTCGACTTCAGGTCTTCAAAACCATCAGGCATGAGAATCCCTGCATCTCGGAAGATTTTCCTGCTTCCACTTTTGGAACCCAGCCAGCAGAGATCCGGATCGCAGGCGTAGAGCGGAATATCCAGTCGCACGGCAAGCGTTCGCTCGAGGACGGTTGCATTGAAACAAGTGAGATGCGCAGTCTTGTTATCGGGAATGGCCTGCATGATTCGCTTCAGCAGATTCGGCCGTTCCAGGATTTTTTGCGTGAGCGGCTTCCCGGAGGAATCGAAGCAGCTGAGTAGCGTAAGTCTGTTGCGCGCGTGGCTTGCCGGAATTCCAGGGAGCAGGTTCAGGTAGTAGTCAATTATTGTGGGCGCGATCGGCTCACTCGTGACGTAGATGAGGTGTGTTGTCGGGAGTCGGAGCAGCATGAGCATGAACAGCATGCGCTCCTCGTAGTGATGGACGCCGGAGATGCGTCCAAGCACCTCGGAGTCCATTGAGAGGCTCGGGATGACGACGACCGAACGTGGCTCGCGGGGATCGGGAAACACTTTTTGCCAGAGCAGGGCGAGGCGCTTCTGAAGGGTGTCAAAGCGATCCAGTTCTTCCGGCGACCCCGGATCGGGAAACAGAGCCCAGGGATCGTCGCGAAGCTCAGGCCTCAGGTTTTGCAGCTGGGACAGATTCAGCACGGTCGCTGTCCGGTTTACGAGAACTCATCATCCAACAATCCGACACACATTCGGGTGAAGGAAGAGGGGGAAACCCCGACAGCATTGCGGAGCAATCCCCTACACCAATAAATGTAATCCTCTGGCCGCTTTTTGTCTGGACAATATTTCTCAATCCGATTGCACATCGCGTCAACAGGGCCACGTCGGCGTATCAATACGGCGTCTCCTGTTCTGCCGGGCCACCGTGCTGAGCAAGCCTCGCTCGTGTACGATTCCTTTACCGATACACCCGGGAACCTGGCTGGAAGGCAAACCACGCGAACGAGAAGTAATTCCCGTGGACAATCGGCTGGAGTGACCTTCCGACGAGGGATCCCGAGATGGCATGACCGGTGACATCCCATACGCTTCCGGTCTCGGCGTCGCGGATCGAGCCGTCCTTGAACTCGAACGAAAGAGTGCGCCCATCAACACGCCGATCAAAGACGCCAGTGGTACCAATGATCTCGGCATCGCGAATGACGGCGTCGCCCAGCGCCGTGACCGCTCCATCTACATGAAACACGGCGAGAGGTACGTCAGAAATCACATCGTTGATCACACCTCGATCTCGCGTCACGGAATGCGGATATGCGATTTTCACTCCGCCAAGCGACAGCGCGACAACCTTCTCCATTGGCGGCAGTCGATCATCGATGTCACCCCGAAAGAGAAATGGCCGCTCGTCGATGTCGTCATATCCGCGATACGGGTTGGTACCGTAGTTGCGAACGTGACCGGTCTCACGCGAGAGAACGGATCCGGCCGCGAAGCGAGCCGCGAATTGCGCGAACGAGACGATCTGAGCTGGCAACGGCTCAAGCAACGTACCCGTCAGGTCACCGACAATAGCCTCCCCGTCGATCTGCTGCCACAGCGATTCCGTCTGGCGATCATACATAATGAGATCGGAATGCCTGAGCATCCCCGATACCCCGAACTCATACACCTCCTCGCCGACCGTCCGCCTGTAGGCGATCGCACTGTAGCACAGAGGACAGAAGGTGACCACCACAGGAACGCCTCCAAGCTCATCGTTGACGATCTCGTGATACGTCATGATTTGCAGCGGATACGCCCGGGCACTTGCACCGGTCTGCAACATGATCACGGGCTCACGATCACCCAGCCAATTGCCGGCCGCATCAATCGATACAAAACGTGGCGCGTCGATGGACGGGATTCCATCTCGTGGCACCCCACCCGACATGATTTCGGAGAGATCGACGGAGCGGTTCTCCCAGTCCGTTTCCCATCCCGAAGGATAATCCGATTGTGCAGACGCTGTTGACACAAAAAGGCCCCCAACTGTGACCACTACGGCGGTGAAGGTTAAAAACAGGGCATATCGTTCGACCGGGTTTGGCATAGATACAGAATGTCTCGTGCAACAAAGAGTATGGCTTAGAACAGTCGGCACGCGTTGCGTTACATTCTTCCGACACGCACCGGGTCCGCCCGTCTGTAACGAAGCGGCCACGGCCTCAACCAACCCACGGATACGGCCGATGCCGTTGACGCAAAACCTATTAGCATACCCCGGAGGACACCACATGACCTTTCTTCGCACGCTTGCGCCGCACGCTCACTGGTTTCTGCGTCTGGCGCTGGCCAGTGTTTTCGCTTACCACGGGATCACGAAATTCCCCAATCTCGAAGGTTTATCGGGCATGATGGGAATGCCTGTGCCGATGATTGCCGTGCTGGCAACGGTCGAGACCATCGCCGCCGCCATGATCCTTGTCGGGGGTATTTCCAAAGACTGGATGACACGCCTGGCCGGTCTGATCTTCGTCATAGTCATGCTGGGAGCCATCTTCATGGTCCATCTCGAGCATGGCTGGAACTCAATCGGCAACATGGGGATGGAGTTTCAAGTCACGCTGCTTGCGATTGGACTCTACTTCACCGTTCGTGGCAACGACGGTGTTGAGTCCGGGGCGGCTGAATAGCGGGAAGGCACCTTTCAAGGGCTCCTCTCGCGAGGAGACCTGTCTCGTTGTGTTGCGGCTGGATCGCGTGTGAAATCAGATGGGCGACAGTCAGACCCCCTTAAACCCCTGATGGGGTTGAAGATAATGCTGCAGATCACGCCTGCATATTCTCCGCGTGCACACCTCGCTGCCGTCAGATATGTGCTGCAATAGTCCAGCAATCACGCCAGCCGATTCCGTCTGCACATCTTCCCCGGGAGTGAAATGCGTCGGCGAGATCCGCCACGGACTTGCGTGAACCCAATCCGTAGCCAGGGCGTCGGCGACCACCTCCGCGCACGCTGGACTGCGCTCAACACTCGCGACAGTACTGCGATCAGGTGTGTGCCGCGATCTTGTCCCCGACAAGCCGGCCAATGTTAAGGCACGCCGTCGCGGCCGGTGACGGGGCGCTGCAGACGTTGATGAACCGCTTGTCTTCAAGGATCAAAAAATCATCTACCATTGATCCGTCGTCGCGGACGGCCTGCGCTCGTACGCCGGATGAGGCAGGTTTCAGATCGCCTGCCTTGATCTCCGGAATGAGTCGCTTGAGGCCCTTCAGGTAGAAACGTTTGCTGAGTGACTGCAGCATCTCGCGAGCACCTGTCTTCCAGTGCGTTGCGGCCAGCCTCCTGAACCCGCGGTATCCCAGGACCTCGGCAAGCTCGCGAAGATCAACATCACCAAACCGGTAACCTTCCCGTGCAAACGCCATCACCGCGCTCGGTCCGCACTCTACACTCCCGTCGTACATGCGGGTGAAATGCACACCAAGGAACGGATAAGCAGGATCGGGCACGGGGTAAATCAGATTCCTGCAGAGGTGGCGAGCTCCCTTTACGAGTTCGTAGTACTCGCCTCGGAAGGGGACAACCTGCATTTCGGGATCGACGCCGCTCATGCGCGCAATTCTATCCGCATACAGACCGGCACAATTGACGACTACGCCCGCCTCAAGGTCACCATCCTCTGTCGACACGACAACCCGATCGTTGAGTTCTTCCATCCCGACTACCTTCGAACTCGTGCGGATCGTACCCCCCTTCTCGAGAATGATAGCCGCCAGCCGTTTTGACATTCCGACGAAGTCGACGATACCCGCCCCGGGTACACTGATTGCCTCGATGCCTGCACAATGAGGCTCCAATTCTCTCAACCTGTCGGCGCCAATTGAATCGCACGCCACGCCGTTCTCGCGACCACGTTCCAGAATACGGTTTAGCTGCGGTAGTTCTTTCTGGTCTACCGCCACGATGACCTTGCCGCAGACCTCGTAGGTCACTCCCTCCTCTTCACAAAAACGTATGAGAGCTTCGCGACCAAGCCGGCAGTTCTCTGCCTTTAGCGAGCCGGGCCTGTAGTAAATCCCGGAGTGAATCACACCGGAATTACGACCCGTTTGATGGGTGGCGACTTCCGGTTCTTTCTCAATAACCACGACCGTCCAGTCGTGGTGCGTCCGGACCAGATGATAGGCGGTCGCCAGTCCCACGATTCCGCCGCCTACTATGGCTACATCGTATTTCATGCGATACTTCCCATGGCCTGACGGCAGCCGCTTGTCCC
The DNA here is from genome assembly GCA_013002345.1 of Rhodothermales bacterium. Taxonomy (NCBI): domain Bacteria; kingdom Pseudomonadati; phylum Rhodothermota; class Rhodothermia; order Rhodothermales; species Rhodothermales bacterium. The sequence goes on along the minus strand of JABDKH010000209.1, from coordinate 5,324 downwards.
ATTTCTCTGCGGAGGAAAAATAGCCATCCGCGAGAGTTTGAGGACGTCGTTCGCGCCAATATCGCTTGAATAGGTTGCACCAGAACAGAACTGCGCGTTCAGCCTGGATGAGGTGTGTGACCAATCTGGCCAGTCGCATACAGGGCGTGCAGGTAACTGCCTTCGGTATGCGATATCGTCCACCGCCTGAGCCTCAAACCAACAGCCATGGGATCCGGCTACACTGGAAATCCCCGTACCTCCCCGATGCACACTCAACGGCAACGGGCTTTTTTGTATCGTAGATGTCTCCGCAACGTGCGACCCTTTTTGTGAACAGCCCTGATGTCCCAGACTCGTGGATAGATCTATGAAACTCGACAGATTCCTCGCCCTTGGTTGCTGCATGATCAGCCTTGGCTGTCAACCCGCAACCGAGGGTACGAACGCCGTGGACGAGCAAGCGACCATAGATACTCTTGTAGAGCTCTCCCACCAGTTTTCCCAGGCATTCGTCGCTGGCGACGCCGCCGCCATGACCCAACTCTATACAGATGATGCGGTCCTGTTTCCAGCAAACTCTGAACTCATACGCGGCCGGAATGCCATCGAGCAGTATTGGACCCTGCCCGAGGACAGACGTATCACGCACCACAAACTGATTCCCGTCGAGGTCGACGTATCAGGATCGATGGCGTCAGACTTCGGACATTATGAGATCGGCGGTATCAATGGAGACAAATCCTGGGGCCCTATCTACGGCAAGTACGTGGTGGTATGGAAGCGGGGCGATGACGGCCGCTGGAGGATGCAACTGGATATGTGGAACAGCCGACCAGCCCGCGACGAACAAGCAGGGTGACGCTGGACTTGATACCGTGAGACCAGGGATCGGTATTTGTCACGGCCGGAGATCCACATCGGGTTCGCCCTGACTTCGAAGGGGCAATTCGGTCGGCTCTCGCGTCCGCAACCTGACTCATGAAAATCCGGACTGAGCTTGACCTGCGGATGCGACAACTTGCCTGCATAGCGTTCTTGACCATGGCGACGACGTCCGCTATGGCGAGTCCATTCCAGAATGCCGGCGACTCGCTCAGGCATTTTGTTTACTTCGGTTTGGATCGCGAGAAGATTGCAGATCCGGTCTTCCTGTCAACCCCATCGATTATCGGAGCCCAGCTCAAGTACACATGGCGGGACCTGGAGCCGGCAGAGGGCGAGTATGACTTTCACTCAATTCGAGAGGATCTGGCGTTTCTCAAGAGGTCAGGAAAAGAACTCTTCGTGCAGCTTCAGGACGTGTCCTTCGATCAGAACATTGTCAACGTTCCCGACTACCTGCGCGAGGACCCACGGTTTGGTGGCGGAGTCGCACTGAAGTACGAGTTCGAGACGGACGAGTCCGAGCCGATCGTCGACGGGTGGGTCGCCCGGCGCTGGGATCCTGCCGTACGTGAGCGAATGGACGTGTTGTTTCAGGCGCTTGCGACCGAGTTCGACGGGCGCATCGCAGGAATCAACCTCGCCGAGACGTCAATCGGATTCGGCCGGAGCGGGGAATTCCATCCAGCCGGATTTAGTTACGATGCGTATTTCGAAGCCATTCTTGAGCTGATGACATCGGTACGACGTGCGTTCAGCCAGTCGGACGTAATCGTGTACGCCAACTTCATGCCGGGTGAAGAGCTTCCGGCCGATGATCACCGTTACCTCCGGGGAGTGTATGAGCACGCCGACAGTATCGGGGTGGGCGTCGGCGGTCCCGATCTACTCCCGCTTCGCTGGTTCCAGCGTCAGAATAGCTTACCCTTGATCGCGAGACGGGCCGACCATACTGTAGCAGGCGTCGCCGTTCAAGATGGCAACCTGGCAGATCGCGATAGGCGAACCGGCAGGCGCGTGACCGTGACGGAACTGGTTGACTACGCGCGGGACGAACTGCGACTGGATTATCTGTTCTGGGGTACCCAGGAGCCGTACTGGACCGACGAAGTGCTTCCATATCTGCAAGAGATCGCAAAGACAGTTTCGCAGCGATGATGAAAACGCCGCCAGGGAAGTTGACGACAAGAAAATTCCGCCAGATGCTCCTGCGCGAAGGATCCAGTCGGCATGCACATCGCATGAAGACATCAGGTCACGTCGCGACGACCTTGCAGACGAGTTCACCGCCAGGTCCGCCGAAATACGTTGCCCGCATTCGGAATGTGCCCAGCCCTGGAAATCACGCCGTGATGCGGCAGTAAACTTTGGCCTCAGTCCATATCGTTCACTACCTCGACCCCTGCCCGAACATCCAAGCGGCATGGCGAGAACCACTATTCCCTTTTTTGAGCCATCGACCATGAGGAAGCAGTACCACTCGCGACCGTCGACCAGGGGGCCTCTTGTCTGGGACGTTCATCGTCTCGTTGAACTCTCCCGTAACCTCCCGCGCAAGCAAGTGCCCGTTGATGGTATTCGCGAGTTGGATGAGAATTACTGGTTCCAAACCGACGGCAGCGTTCCCACATGCCGGGCGGTAGCCGAACATGCACGGCTCATTCAGGAGACGGATCTACGGCATCCTGTCATCCTGTCGGCTGACGGTCGAATTATGGACGGCATGCATCGCGTTGCTAAGGCGTTCATCCAGGGCGATGCCACCGTCAACGCCGTCCAGTTTATGGAGGACCCCGAGCCTGACTTCATCGACGTCGATCTAGAATCTCTACCTTACGATGACATCACATAGCGCTGTACGATCATAAGTGCGGATACTGCCTTGATCATCGGGGGGCATGTCTCCTCGCAACCACGGCGATCGTCTGTCAAGACCGTGATCACACGTGAAAGGCGCGATACGGGCTCCCGGTGAACAGGAGAGCTGGTGGGCGGGCATCTTCTGTTACATTTCCTAAGCCGAGCGCCTCTTCCTGCCGAATCGAACGTTCCGGGCTGGACCATCACTTTCGCCCGGCCGTTGGCAATCACGATCGCGACGCTTCTCGCCGTAGGACTTGCAGCCTTGAGCTGCGCCCTGCAGGAGGGCGGGCAGATCGGGTTGCATAAAGGGCTGATCCACTCCGTGATGCGCACTACCCGGAACCAGCGTTCCCGACGCCTTGTCTGGCAACACGTTGCATTGATTCTACGAATCGGTCTAACTCATCCAGCGTTGTATAGACGTTGGGTGTCACGCGGATTCCCTCGAATTCGTCATGCTTTATCGGCGTTACGATAATTCGATGTTCGGTCCAAAGATGTGACGCCAGGTCACCCGAGTCGACGCCCTCGATTTGCACTGTTGCGATGGCGCAAGACAGACCCTCACGCAAACTCGTGTGAAGGCGCACGCCATCAATCGGCAGCACTTTCTCTGCCCAGTACTGCGTCAGATACCGGAGGCGTTCCTGCTTCCGCTTCGACCCGATGCCCTGATGGAACGCCAGCGCTTCCGAAATCGACAGGTAGTTTGCAGCCGGGTGCGTACCGATTTCCTCGAACTTCCGGATGTCATTGTCCTGCTTCTCGGCCGCAGCCTGAAGGGGCCACAGATCCCCGACTCTATCGCGCTTCACGTAGAGCAATCCCGTTCCGTGCGGAGCCAGTAGCCACTTGTGAAGACTCGTCGCGAAGTAGTCACATCCAAGATCGGGCTGTGCGAACTCAAAGTGAGCGAACGAATGAGCACCGTCCACAACCACCGGAATCCCCTTCCGCCTGGCCATCGCGACCACTTCTCGAACAGGCAGTATCTGGCCTGTCAGATTTATGACATGGCACATCAGAATCAGCCGCGTCCGCTCGGTGATCTGCTCTTCGAAAAGGCGAACCACTTCCGCCGCGTCCTCCGCAGGGACGGGGAGCGAAAACGTCTTCAGAACGATACCCTCTCGACGCTGGCGCTGCAGGAACGTGTTGATCATCCTGGGATAGTCCTGATTCGTAGTCAGGACCTCATCTCCTGCCGTCAGATCGAATCCGAACTGCGCGATCTGAAGCCCTTCCGAGGCGTTCCGCGTCAACGCAATTTCTTCGGGATCACACTTGAAGAAGCGCGCGATTTGCTGCCGGACTCCCTCTCTTCGTGGCTCCAGTATCCGCCACATGTTGTAGACCGGCGCCTGGTTGGAGAAATCAAGATGCTTCTTCATCGACTCCTGAACGATGGCTGGCGAAGGACTCACGCCTCCATTGTTCAGGTTGACGAGCGATCGGTCGACAGTAAACGCGTGTTGGACCTCAGACCAGAAATCCTCGTCCCGGGCAATCTGCTCGGGCGTGCCCGACCACGATTCCAGTGTGTCCAGCCGCTCGATGAGCGCGGCTGGCCGAAACGCCGGCAGGACCAACATGGGTGCGGACACTCTGCTCAGGAATTGACGGCGATCAATCATCTTTCTCACCACGGCGACTGAAACGATCGAACCGAAAGTGGTCCTGCGCATAAAGTACACGCACGGCTCACCAATCGCATACTCTGCACCGGACTGCTACGAACTGGATGGACACTCCCGGCAGGCTACCTACGCTCGTGGCTCTTGCGTTTGTCGCAATTCATACGGGCTGCACTGATGTCGGGGCAGGCTCGGGCGATGCCATCGTTTCCGTCGTTGCCTCGCAACGCATTAGAGCCATGACGTACAGTTCGCGCCGGCCGCCCGATCCCGGCACGCTGGAGGATCTGCATGAACTGGGCGTCTCCCATATAGCTCTGATACCGTTCGGATACCAGCGAACTTTCAGCAGCCCGAACGTTCGGTTCAACCCCAATCAGAGGTGGTTTACGGAAAGCGACTCCGGCATCACTGACGTCGCGATCAAGGCTCGCGCTCTTGGAATGGGCACCGTTCTCAAACCGCACATCTGGGTAGGACGTCACAGTACCAACGGTCAGCAACGCGACCAGATCGGATTCGAGACTGAAGACAAGTGGCTACAGTGGGAAAGTGAGTACCGCCGCTTCATCCTTCACTATGCCGGCCTTGCCGAAACCATTCAGGCTGACATCTTCGTCGTCGGAACCGAGCTCGCCACCGCGGCAAGACTCCGGCCCGACTTCTGGCGAAGCGTAATCAAGGAGATTCGGACACGCTATCAGGGCAAGTTGACATATGCGGCCAACTGGTATCGTGAGTTCGAGGACATTCAATTCTGGTCCGAGCTGGATTTCGTCGGTGTGCAAGCCTACTTCCCGTTATCGGATCAGGCCGGACCCCCGGCAAGTGCGCTCCGAAAAGGCTGGGCAACCCACATCGACAAACTTGCCGCAATAAGCCGTTCCGCGGGGAGACCTGTACTGTTCACAGAGATCGGGTACAGAAGTATCGCCGACGCCGCCGTCGAGCCCTGGAAGTGGG
>JABDKH010000208.1 GCA_013002345.1 Rhodothermales bacterium | reverse complement strand
ATCCCGGCGCTATCGAGAGTGCTCTCTGGGAAAAGGGCAGGGCACAGAAGCAGGCCATTCTGGATGCTGCATCGTCCGAGCTACTGCAGTTGTATGCGCCGCTCATCGAGGTCGGAAAGAGGCTTGCCGAGAACCCTCGCGACATCCTGCCCGCTTCGTACGTGGTGAAGGACGTCATGCACGCTCTTACTTCAAGCAATCCCAAGCCACGGTATCTCGTAGGCCCCGGCGCTAAGAAGGCCGCTAAGCTGGCACGGATGCCGGTCTGGCTGCGCGACTGGTTGCTCAACAAGTTCATGAAGTCCGGTGTCGAAAGCGGGAGACGCGGTGCGGGCTCCGTCGAACAAAAAGCAGCGGCCTAGAAGAAGATCGGTGAGAATTCTCGTGAAGCGCGTACTCGTTGCCGGCGCCACAGGGTACCTGGGTCAGTTCGTACTGCAGGAATTCAAGGCCCGAGGTTATCACGTTCGCGCCCTGGCACGATCGCCCGAAAAGCTCGATCACCTGAGGGGCTCGGTGGACGAAATTGTCGGTGGCGAGGTGACCCGACCCGAAACCCTCGAGCATGTTTGTGACGACATCGACGTCGTTTTCTCGTCGATCGGAATCACCAAACAACGAGACAAGCTCGCGTTCAGAGACGTGGACTACCAGGGCAACGTGAACCTTCTCGAGGTAGCGCAGCACGCCGGCGTCGAGAAGTTCATCTACGTGTCGGTGTTTAATGGTCCCAACCTGCCGCATCTGCAAATCGTCAAGGCACATGAGGACTTCGTCGCCGTGCTCAAGACATCAGGGATGAAGCACGCCGTGCTACGACCGACCGGCTATTTCTCGGATATGACAGAGTTCTTAACGATGGCCAAGAGAGGTCGCGTCTACCTCATCGGTGGAGGTGGCAACCGCATGAACCCAATACACGGTGCAGACCTGGCGGTGTGTTGTGTCGACGCGGTGGAAGGTGAGTACAAGGAAATCGATGTTGGCGGACCTGAGATCATCACCTACCGCGAGATTGCGGAGCTGGCGTTCCGTTCGATAGGAACGCGCCCCCGCATTACCGAGGTGCCCGTGTGGATGATGAGGCTGGCGACTGCAGTAACGAAAGTCGCGAACAGGCACCAAGGCGAGCTGCTCGCATTCTTCTTTACGGCGATGACCAGCGACGTCGTGGCACCCACAACTGGCACGCAGCGACTCGAAGACTACTTTGCCGGTCGATGCTAGGACGGGGAAAACGAATGAGCCGCCCAAGAAGTAGGAGGCGAACACCAATGAAGCTCGAAGAGCTTGGTCAACGCGGGAAACCGCTGGGACTCCGCTAGCCCACTGGCTCTTCAGCATAACCTCTCAACCGATCAATGTTGGGTGTCGCTATCGACGTCCGGTCTATAAGGATCCGGAATTCGTCTGCATTGTAGAGGACACGGGTCCGACTCCCGTTGACCCCACCCCTCGGATCGGTTGGAGTCCATCCCTGTAGGGTTGGCACGCAGAGAGGAGAAGCGTAGCCACTGCACTCGACGGACTTCGGATTTCGTTCTTCTTTTAGAGGACAAGGCCCGACCTACCGCTCACCTGGGTGCGGAGCCTTCTGCTCCAACTCAACGAACCAGCTGAAGACAAGATCGACCGGGACGTCAGCGCTCGATCGAGCCTCACCCCCGTCCGAATCCTCCAAATATCGAGAATCCAATCAGAGCTGCCACGTGAGATTAGGTCTGGTGGAATTCTAACGCGGCTCTCTTTGACGAAGTGGGGACGAGAAGCCTGGCGCAGCTCAGGTCTCGGCCGGCAGCCGGAATGACACGATGAACGTGCTGCCCCGACCAGGTTCGCTGTCAACCTCAATGCTACCATTCATGAATCCCACTGGCCGCTGAGCCCCGGCTGCACGTGCGGGAGCTCGTTTCTTGACGTGAGGACGACGCGGTGCGGTCTCGTCGTTCATTCAGATCAAGGTGTAGGGATCTCACCTACGTTGATTCACGAGATCCACCTACGCGAAGCAGTCAGCGATTCTCGTTTCATTCACCTGCGGGGTGCCCGTTCGGACCGCGCAGCGCTCGACACCAGAACGAACCCAACTCAGCAGATGGCGAAGACAATCTCCGCCGCGGCCTTAATGTTGGTCGCGGCCGTGGTTATCTCCACGCAGGTCACACCCGTCCCGACGACGCTCAACGACTTCTTCCTCGCCGGATCGCAGCCCGGAACGTACCAGATCGAGGCCACCAGCAAGTGCGAAAGCTGCCACGCCAGCTACGGGCAGGAGGCCGTTGAGCCCTTCTTTAACTGGCAGGGCAGCATGATGGCCCAGGCAGCACGCGACCCGCTCTTCTACGCCTGCCTGGCCATCGCAAACCAGGATGCCCCCGAAAGCGGTGACTACTGCATCCGCTGCCACTCTCCCTCCGCATGGCTGGAGGGACGGTCCACACCGACCGATGCATCCGCCTTCACGACCGGAGACCGCCAGAGCATTTTCTGCGATGTGTGCCACCGCATGGTTAAGCCAACACCCGTCGGGACCAATCCGTATCCCGGGGACAGCGACTATACCACCGGGACGTATCCTCGCGACTCCACCTATCTGAGCACCCTGACGGACATTCCGCCCGCGTCCGCCAACGGCATGTATGTCGTAGATACGGACCAGGCGAAACGGGGCCCGTTCACGGATGCGGCCGCCCGGCATCAATTCTACTACTCTCCCTACCATCAGGACGCCGCGATCTGCGGCACGTGCCACGACGTAAGCAATCCGGTCTACGATCGGCAGGCCGGCGACGACTACGGACCTAACACGTTCGATGCACCACCTACCGATTTCTCGCCATACGCCATGTTCCCGGTCGAGCGCACCTACAGCGAGTGGCTGAACAGTGATTACAACACGCCAACGGGCGTCTACGCACCGCAGTTCGGGGGTAACAAGGACTACGTCTCGACGTGCCAGGATTGCCACATGAAGGACGTCACCGGCCAGGCTGCGAAGCAGAACGACGCGGTCCATCGGACTGATCTTCCGCTGCACGACTTCACCGGAGGCAACACGTTTGTGCCCCTTCTGATCGAAGCTGCCTTTCCGGGTGAAGCCGACACGGTGGCACTCAACGCAGCTGTCGCCCGGGCCGCTGACATGCTTCAGAAGGCGGCGACCCTCACGGTCACCGTCACTCCGTCGACCGGCGGATACGAGGCCACGGTCCGTGTCCAGAACGAGACGGGACACAAGCTGCCGTCCGGCTATCCCGAAGGGCGGCGCGTGTGGATCCACCTGAAAGCCACGGACGCGTCCGAGACTACCGTCTATGAGTCCGGCCACTACGACGACGCGACGGCCGTGCTGACGCTTGACGACGACATAAAGGTCTACGAGATCAAGCCCGGAATTTCGACCTCCCTCTCACCGACCGTTAGCCTTCCGGCAGGCCCCTCCTTCCACTTCGTACTGAACGACACCATCTACAGCGACAATCGGATTCCACCACGGGGATTCACCAACGCCGCGTTCGAAACGATCCAGTCACCACCGGTGGCCTATAGCTACGCGGACGGTCAGTTCTGGGACGACACCGTCTACGAGCTGCCGGCCACGGCGGCACAGGTGACCGCCACCCTGTACTACCAAACGCTGTCAAAGGAGTACGTGGAGTTCCTGCGGGACGAAAACGTTACGGACGACTGGGGCGATACGCTCTACGACCTGTGGGCCGCCCACGGGAAATCTAGTCCGGTGGCGATGGCTACAGACACAGAGCTGACGAGCGGGCTCCCGGTCGAGCTGACCGAGTTCCGTGCGGTCGTGGAGGGAAGCACTGCGGTCCTTACCTGGACGACTGCGTCAGAGCTGAACAATGCCGGCTTCGAGGTGCAACAGCGGTTGGAAGAAGAGTTCGTCGCCGTAGGCTTCGTGGCCGGGGCGGGCACTAGCTCGAATCCGCATTCGTACGCCTACCGCGTCCCAAATCTGGACCCGGGCCGCCATAAGTTCCGCCTGCGGCAGATTGACATCGACGGTCGCTCAAAATACAGCGGCGTCGTCGAGGTCTTGTCGGCTCTTCCAAGTGCATTCGAGCTGCTGGATGCGTATCCGAATCCCTTCAATCCGACGACCACCGTTCGCTTATCCATTCCTCTGGAGAGCGACGTCACTGTCTCGGTAACCGACGCACTCGGCCGTCTCGTCGAGGTGCTACACGCGGGACCGCTTGAGGCAGGCCGTCACTCCGTCGTTCTCGACGGCAGCGGGCTGAGCAGCGGACTGTACGTCGTGAGGCTCGAGAGCCCGGCGGGGATCGCATCCCGGACGGTGATGCTCGTGAAGTAGTCAAAGCCGCACGGCGAAGTCGAGCTGCGTATCAGAGAAACGTATCCGCGTCAGTCGGCAATGACTTCGCGTCCCCTATTTGTACACTCCTGTCCTATCTCCGTCAAACGAAGAGACCCCGCAGAACCATGTCCTGCGGGGCCGTTTCAATTTCCTTTGACGTGTTGTCGCTATCCATCCCACTCGCAAACTCCGTCGTCTCGCTCGGGGCATGGGACGATTTCGGCGCCCTCGTCAGTCGTCCCGGCTGGCACTCCGAAGATGAGGTCCGATGCACGAGAGGTGATCAGGCTGGCCACCTTCGACGGACTGGCTCGATAATCGTCAGCCAGAATACGAGCGACGATTCCGGTTACGTGCGCGGCCGCCATCGAGGTGCCGCTCATCATCTGCAGGCTGCCGCCGGCTTCCAACGACAGGATGTCAACACCGGGTGCATAAACGTCCAGCAGTGAACCGGCATCGGAGAACCAGGCGTGATAACCACTTTCGTCGTACGCGCCAACCGTAATGGCTCCGCCGACGTGCGCCGGAGTGACATTTTCGGCATCATCGCCGTAGTTGCCTGAAGCCACTACGTAGATAACCCCTGCGGCGATCGATGCCTCTATCGCCTCATCGAGCGCCGTGAACGAGCTGGTGCCGATGTTCTCACCGAGGCTCATATTAACAACCATGGCTTGCTTCGAGTTGGCCAGCTTTTCCTCCGTGATGCGCTCGACGGCCGCGATGACGACCGAGACATCCGTGGAACCATCTGCACCCAACACGCGGAAGTCGTGCAGCTGCACACCCGGAGCGACGCCAACCACGTGGTCACCATCTTCGATGGCACCTATTATCCCCGCTACATGCGTTCCGTGTCCGTCCGGGTCGCCGTCCTCATCGCCGCCCTCATCGCCGTTCTCATTGCTGCCCTTTAGGAAATCGACCCGCTCGACCACATTCAGATCCGAGTGTTCGATGCCCGAATCCACCACGTAGACGTGAACCTTCTGCTTGCGACGACTAGAGGCTGACCAGTCCCCATCCGCGTTTACGGCCCGGACGCCCCACGGTACCAGCTCGGTCTCAGAGGCCATCTTCGCGTAGGCGTCGGGAGCCCAGAGCTTGAAGTCAGGTTCGTACCACGCCACGTCTGGATCGGAGTCCAGAAGCGCAAAGAACTCCTCGAAGTTGTCTTCACCGGACTCATCAATCACCGAGATCGCGACACCATCCATCGCGTCGTCGTACTCGTAGCGCTCCAGAACCTTGTAGCGCTCGAGAACCTTGAATCGTTCGATGACTTTCTGTGCCTCGAGTGTCGAAATGATCACGTTCAGCTCACTACCGTCCTTGCCCAATCGCTTGGCGCGAGAGAGAAACTTGCTGTGGCGAAGTTTGGTCTGCGAGAGAAGTTGCTCCTGAGCCTCGATATCGTCCTCGGCCATGAATGACTCACTACAACCAGCGAGCAAGGCAAAAACGAGTACAAGGGAGAGGGCTTGAAACGAGAGGTAGCGCGGTGCCTTCATTGCTATCAACCAGAGTTGTGGTCACTCTGGCCCCGCCCGCGCAGATGGAACCGTCATGTAACGAGGGCCGTGCAGGGCATTGTCCGCCCATCACGGGTACGCGGGCCGACTCTTAGAGTCGACCGACCCCGCATGTTCTCGTGTAGCAGGACGGAGGGCAATGCGCATTTAAGTTGAGCGAGACAAAAAAATCTTCGGTAGGCGGCCAGGACCGACTGTTTGCAGTTGGCGGAATCGATGGTGTGAATCCACTTTGCTCCACTAAAATCCCACCGGTGGATGCTGAAATGGCCGCTGCTGCCCATACGTGATGCCCCGCTGAGTTCGTCGCCGCTACGGAAGACGCACGCGGTACAGCCCCGACCTGGCCGTCACGTATAACTCGTCGCGGCCGGGTCCGCCGAACACGAGGGTTGCCGGCCGCTCTGGCATCCGGATGATGTCCAAAAGCGCTCCTCTCTCATCGAACACGAAGATCTCACCGGCCGCCACGTAGTAGTTGCCGTCAGGACCCTCGGCAACATCCAGTTCGCCCTCCTCGGCGATGGCCTCCGCGTCCCGCAGTCGCCCGTCCTGGTCCACGGAGAATCGAACGGTCTTCTGTCCAAACTCGTCGGCCATGACAAACGGCCGTCCGGGCGTCGCCTTTCGCAGCGAGTACGCCCGGAACAGATCCTCCTGATACGGGATGACCAGCGACCCGTCCGGTGACTCGTAATACCGGTCATGGACCGCCGAGGTGACCCGTTCGAAATCGTGTGCGTCCCGCCACAAGTGGCCAGGCCATACATACGTACGTCCCGACGGAAGCGGACCCTCTCGCAGCGGAAGCTCCCTGAGGGCGGCCGCCGAGCTGTCGGGATGGAAGCTCACCACGTTTCCCCGTCTCCACCCGGTGTTGGTCACCACTATGGCATGACCCGCCTCGTCGAAGGTGAGTGACGCCGGCGACACAGGCGCATCACGCACAAGCGTGAGGGTCTCCGCCCGGTGGTCCCAGCGGTAGATATGGTGCTGCCGTCCATCCACGAACCAGACGTTGCCGTGCGGGTCCACGGCCGCCCCGTCAATGAATTCGAATCCGCCCGCCACGCGCTCGACACGAGCGTCCGGCGGCCCGGCGACCTCGGCACTTCCCGAAACCCACAGCCGGGCGATCTCCCGCGAGCGGACCTCCCGCCCTGTGGTCCGATCCACCAGCGTGTTGTCATACGAGAACTTTGACGGGCCGTATACGTGGAGGCCGCGGAAATCCAGGCCGGCAGCGTTTTCGATCAATACCCCGGCGGGGTACGGCGTCACCATCCGTATGACGCGGTACAGATAGATGTTGGCAAACATCAGATTGCGGGAATCACGGATTCGGATCGGCAGGGCGTACGACCCTTCGGCACTCTCTTCCTCGAACTGGA
>JABDKH010000207.1 GCA_013002345.1 Rhodothermales bacterium | reverse complement strand
TCGTTTACGCCGCAGGTGACAACGGGCTGTTTATCTCCGATGATGATGGCAGCACCTGGACCACTGTCAAGTACTTCCAGGATTTCCAGGACCCCGAGATTGCACTGCGACCCGACGTCCGGGTGTTCTCAGTCACAACAACCTCGGATGCTGTCTGGGCCGGCACGTCGGACGGTCTGGTACGAAGCCAGGACCGAGGCGCCACGTGGCGAATCTTTCGAGTGAACATCCCGGTGAACCCTGAGGAACCGTCAAATCGTGTTCCCCGGGTCGAAACGTTTGCCTATCCAAATCCTTTCTCGCCGGGTTCAGATCAGTTCGTGCGCATCAAATATGAGCTCGCAAGCCCGACGTCGGTCGAACTCAAGGTGTTCGACTTCGCCATGCACCGCATTCGAACCATGAGTGTCGGGATGCAGTCGTCAGGACTCAGAGAACTGACCTGGGACGGTCTCGATCGCGACGGTGTGCGCATCGCCAACGGTCCGTACTTCTACGCCATCGAGGCGGGTGGCGAAACGTTCTGGGGCAAGATCCTGGTGATCGAGTGAGCATGTTGAACTACCACAGTCACCATAGCATATCGCCGGCACGACGATCACTGGGGAGCGTGCTTGTCGTATTCATGCTCGTGCTCGCGATTCAAGATGTGCACGGTCAGTCCGTAGGTGCGTTTACGCGTCTCGGCTTCGGGGCACGTGGAATTGGCATGGGCAATGCGCTGGTCGCCGACCGATCGGGAAACAGCAACGCTTTCTACAATCCGGCTCTCGCTCCGTTTGTGAAAGGCCAGCATCTCGAAATGGCGACAGCCTTCATGCGATTCGATCGCCAGCTTCAACATCTTCAGTTCGGCGTCCCGCTGGAGCGTGCCGGAATCGCGGCCGGTCTCATCCATGCCGGCGTCTCATCCATCGACGGCAGGGACACGAATGGATTCCATACGACGGATCTTTCGACCGACGACTTTGTGTTTTTTCTAGGTTTTGGCCTCCGATTCACCGAGCGCGTCAGCGGTGGGATAAACCTCCAGCTCTTCCGGTCCGATCTGTACGACGGATTGAAACCGGCGACCAGTATCGGGCTCGACATCGGTATCTCCGCGGCCGTTACTCGCCGCCTTACACTGGGACTTGTATTCGACGACCTGCTGGCCAAGTACGACTGGGATACGTCGGGTGTGGTCAGCGGCGGTGGTTCGTCCTCGGACCGGTTTCCAGTTCGGATTCGTCTAGGTGCCGCGTACGAAATTGCCGATGGTCGTGGCCGCGTTGTTGCTGAGTTTGAGTCCAGGGTCTCACGGCTTGACTATCGCGAGTACAGTGTCGCGCTGTTTGGAGAGGTGCCGCTAACGGCAATTGATGAACGGCGGGTCGACTTGCAATCGAGCTATCTTAGAGTCGGTGCGGAGTATGCGTTTCAGAAGATTCTTACGATCCGGGCAGGGATAGACCAGATTGGCTCCGGAGGCTTGAGTGAAGCCCGACCGGGAACCGGGTTCGCGTTGGACCAGGATGTCGGGAGTCTGAAGCTGCGCTTTGAGTATGCGTTCCAGCTTGAGCCGTATGCGGTTGGTACTTTCCACATTGTTGCCATTCGACTGTATCTGTGATGAGGATCAGGGTCATACTGCTTTCGCTGACCATCTTCGCCACGCTCGGATTAACTCCTGGCGCTGCGGCAGGACAGGAGAGCGGATTGTCGTTCCTGGAACTGGGCGTTGACGCGGCGGCCGCCGGGATGGGAGATGCGCACGTGGCCATTGCGGACGGCGCGTTCTCGACCTTCTGGAACCCCGCCGGCCTGGCACATACGGGATCCAACGAAGCCGCTCTGTCTCATCACATCTGGGTGGGCGACCTGCGAACGTACGCGCTTGCGGGACGCTTTCGTTCAGGGAAGAACTCGGGAGTCGGCCTTGCCTTCACAGCGACCAGCAGTGGGGATCTTGAACTCAGGGAGCGTCCCGGACCGTCGGAAGGCAACTTCGAGGTACAATATCTAAGTATAGGCGCGTCGTTTGGTCGGAGGATCGGGCCCGCTCGGATCGGTGCGACGGGCCGGTACATCTCGGAGGAGATCTTCACCGAGAGCGCCTCGGGATATGGCATCGACTTCGGGGCGCAGATGGACGTGCTGGGAGACGCAGTGCAGGTTGGCGGCGCCGTCCACAATATCGGCAAGATGAACGAGCTCAATTCGGTTGCCACAAAATTGCCGACGACCGCGAGGATCGGAATCGCCGTTCAGCCTTTTCAGGTCCTCGCGCTTGAGGACGACTTCACGGTCGTCAATGCCACAATAGTGGCCGAGCTGTCTCATCTCTTTCCGGACGACCGATCGCGCGTTCACGTCGGCCTGGCTGTCGATGCACTGGACATGCTGACGTTTCGTGCCGGGTTCATCACGAACGACGCGCTCCGAAACGGAACGTTCGGTCTCGGACTTCACTACGGCCTGCTTGTATTCGACTATGCCCTCGTGTTGTTCGACTCGGGATTCGCGGGACCGGGCCACATCTTGACGCTGTCGTACGCGTGGTAGGGGCTGGGACCGGTAGCTAGCCGCCGCCAAGTATCCGCAACAAAGCGTCGAGTCCCGTACCACTGACGTCCAGTCTCATGCGCAGTGTGCACCACAGATCCAGAATGAACATCTGCGCGAAGTGAATAGGGACGGCGATCCAGAACGATCGGCATCGCCAGACGAGGCCGCCAAGCGCTATGCCTCCAACGATCGACAGCAGCGATTCCGGCAGCGGCTTGTTAAGATGCAGAAGCGCGAAGGGAATTGTCTGGATGAAAATCGCATAGACGCCGAACACGCGAGCTGTTCCAAACAGCATGAAACCGCGCCAGAGGTACTCCCATCCTACCCAGTAGAACAGAAACAGCATCTCGTAGATCAGGAACACCTGCCAGTCAGTTGCCGCCGGCCCGTAGTGCGGAT
>JABDKH010000206.1 GCA_013002345.1 Rhodothermales bacterium | reverse complement strand
ACCGTGGGTTCAACGTCAGCGAAATAAGCTGATCCTAGAAGTCCTTTTTCTTCGCCGGTAAAGTTGACGAACAAGATCGATCGTCGCGGGCCATGTCCATCCTCCTTTGCCCGCATGAATGCCTCAGCGATCTCGAGCAGGGCAACGGTGCCCGACCCGTCATCGTCGGCTCCATTGTTTACCGTATCGCCGTCTTTGGAGCCCGACGCCAGCCCGATATGGTCGTAGTGCGATGAGATCAACACGACCTCGTTCTTGAGAACCGGATCTGATCCCTCGACAAGCGCCAGAACATTCTCCGTTCCAAGTTCGTCGCCTCCGTTCGAGAGTGTGCTGCTTACGACAACGTCCGGGACGGCGAACACGACCGGTGCTACAGATTCTCCGATCTGTGCCCTCAAGTCCTCGATCGATTTGCCTGACGATTCCAGCATCTTGTCTGCAAGTTCGCTCGAAATGACGAAGAACGGTGGATACTGCGTGGACGACTCGGAGGCCTTCAGCGAGAGCGAGCCCACACCGTCAAGCTGTGCCAGCTGCTCCTTGGCCGCCTGCTTAACGGACTTTTCCGCGGCCGGCCCGGCGTCACCCACAATGAGGATGCCCTTTGGCAAGCCTCGCTGAAACATGGCGTTGAACTTCAGATTGGGCTGTTGAGTCCACGTAGAGGGCTTGCCATCCTCGGTCGGAAGCAGACTCGTTTCGGCGTCGGCGAGTGGCTCGTCCCGCAGAATCATAAGCCATCCGTCAGTGTAAACGAGGCCGGCAGCTTGCATCGCCTCGTAGTCATCGTAGGCAAGCTCTTTGTCCGAGATACCATAGCCGCCAAAGACAAGAGATCCGCTAACCTCGGGCATGTTGCCGAAAGCGAGATACGAATTCCCGTCCATCTCGGTCTTGCCGAAGACCGAACTCGCAAGGACGTTGCCGGCCCGTGTCGCAGTCAGGCTAGCCTTTTGAAGGCGCTGCGAGAAGACCGGGAACGGCTGCAGGTATGCACCGAGTACATCTTCCTCTGAGGCTGCGGTCCCTTTCGGCGAAAGACCCATTCGGCGATACTGGGATGCCAGATAGTGCGCCGCGAGCTTCTGGCCTCTGGTCGTGGTTTCCCGTCCTTCAAAAAGGTCGGACGCCAGCAGATATAGGTGGGAGGCAAGTTCGTTCGCCGTGATGGTCGACTGATAGTCACTGACAAGGGCCGGCTGTTCGAAGACGGTCGGGGTGTTGCCGGCACTTGCTGGAGGTGCGGATGCCTGTCCAATCGCGCTTACGGAGATGGACAGCGTGAAGAGTAAGGAGAGAACAAGCGAGCGGTCAGCGGATTGTGAGGCCATGGTCTGAAGAAGTATTTGCGGGTATAGCAGTGGATTGATAATAGTCAGATTCGCCGAATACGGAGAAGCGAATCTTTGGATGCACGCGGGATATCACCAGGCTGTCAGGTCAGTCTACGCCTCTTGTTGAGGTAAGCCAGGAGAGCGGTGTCGTACGGTTCTTCCGTATCGATCTCGACAAAGTCGATATTGTACTCCCTGCATCGAAGGCGAAATCGATCGCTGAAGAGCTTCAATGATTCGCGATAGTTTTCACGTAGTTGTGCGGGCTGAAGCGTGATTTCCTCGCCCGTCTCCATGTCACGAAAGACGGTCGGGACGTTTGGAAAATCAAACCGGCGCTCGCTGCTGCTTTCGAGCACGTGGAATACGAGCACCTCGTGTCCGCGATAGCGGAGATGTCTCAGCGATTTCAAGAGGGCATCGTGTGAGTCGAGATTCTCGAACAGATCCGTGATGAGGACCACGAAGGAGCGCCGATAGATCCGCTCGGCAATCTCCGCAAGTGCGGTTGCAGCGGCAGTACTTCGTTCGCCCGGGGATGACGACAGGATCTGCTCCAGCTTGCCCAGGAGCTGTCGGATGTATCGGCTCGTGCTTCGGGGCGGCAGATAGGTGTGAATCTTGTTGTCGAACGCGATCAGGCCTGTCGCGTCGCGCTGTTTCATCATCAGATAGTGCAGCGCAGCCGCCAGGTATGTGCCGTACTCGAGCTTGCTCATGCGACCCGATCGCCGGTAGTGCATCGACGTCGACGTGTCCAGCACGATGTAGTGGCGGAGGTTCGTTTCCTCCTCGTACTGCTTCACGTAATGACGATCGGTCTTCGCGTAAACCTTCCAGTCCACATGCCGGAGTTCATCTCCCGGATTGTAGGGACGATGCTCGGCGAATTCGACAGAGAAACCGTGATAAGGACTCCGGTGAAGCCCCGTCATGAAGCCCTCCACAATCAGCCGTGCTCGCAGCTCCATGTTGTCGAGACGCGACACCACAGCGGGATCAAGAAAGCGGAGAGCGGTGTCCTGGGCAGGCATGTGCGAGTCGGTCGTGGCGTAAACGTACTGAACGAGGCAGAGTGCCGGCGGATCCGGCGGGAATGAGGGTGTTCCGCGTGAATCATTAGTGCGTGGGACGTTCGAAAACGGGAAAACATGTAACTTCTGATTTATGGAGCCGCAGGATATTGTCAAAGCCCAGCTAATGACGGAGGATGATCTGAACCGCACCCTCGACCGGATGGCGCGGCAGATCGTAGATGTGCTGGATGTGCGGCCCGACACCGCCTCGAATTTCGGTGTGATCGGAATGCAGACGCGCGGCGTGTACCTGGCGAGACGCCTGTGCGATCGAATTCTGGCCGTGGAAGGCATTCACGTCGAATCGGGCGTTCTTGACGCTACGATGTATCGGGACGACTTCCGGATGCGCATGAAGCAGCCGGTCGTTCGGTCTACCGACATCCCGTTCGACGTCTCCGGCCGCCACATCGTGCTTGTTGACGATGTGCTGTACACCGGCAGAACAGTGCGGGCGGCGTTGGACGCGCTCATGGACATGGGTCGCCCGGCGTCTGTGACACTCCTCGTGGTTGTTGACAGAGGTCTGCACGAGTTGCCCGTCCAGGCGGATATCGTCGGACGCCACGTACCCACCATCGAAGGCGAGGAGGTACGCGTCCGGTTATCAGAGATCGATGAATTGAATGGCGTATGGTTGGTGAACAATCCGAAGGCGGCTTGAAATCTCACGCGGGCGTAGCGGTCTTGCCCACAAGCAATGCGGGTATGGAGGATGTGATGGTGTCTGATGTCAGTAGCGAGCAGTTGTTGGCTCTCAGGCATCGCCATTTGCTCGGGCTCGCCACGTACGCTGGTGATGAGATCCAACTCATTCTTGATACGGCGCGGGAGTTTCGCGAAGTACTCGAACGACCGATAAAGCGCGTTCCGACGCTGCGCGACGTCACCGTCGTCAATCTGTTCTTCGAGTCGTCGACACGCACCCGAATATCGTTCGAGCTCGCAGAGAAACGGCTCTCGGCGGATACGGTGAATTTCTCGGCGTCCGCATCTTCTGTGGCGAAAGGGGAGACCCTCAAGGACACGGCGCGCAACATTGAAGCGATGAAGATCGACATGGTGGTGATCCGCCACCGGTCGGCCGGCGCGGCACACTTCCTTACACGCTGCGTCGATTCGGTGGTGATCAACGCTGGCGATGGCGCACACGAACACCCTACGCAAGGCCTTCTCGACCTACTCACCATGTCGGATTCCTTTCGGACCTTCGAAGGCCTGAATGTGTCGATTATCGGAGATATCTCACACAGTCGCGTGGCGCGATCCAACATACACGGCCTGAAGGCGCTCGGTGCCAACGTAACACTTTGCGGCCCAACGACGATGATGCCGTTTGGCATCGAGGCGATGGGCGTCCGCGTGACGCACCGGCTGGACGAGGCGCTTGAAGGTTGTGATGTCGCGATGGCGCTCCGAATTCAACTTGAAAGGCAGGAAGGCGGACTGTTTCCGAGCGTTCGCGAGTATC
>JABDKH010000205.1 GCA_013002345.1 Rhodothermales bacterium | reverse complement strand
GCGATCCGTTTTGATGTCGGTGAGCGAAGCAACTTCTTGTTGCTTCCCATGATGCTTGCCGGACTCCGTCAGATCAATGAATGGGGACCCGGTCGCATCCAGGAATATTGTGCACGTCTGTTTGAACCCGCACTGAAGGAGCTTCAGCCGTTTGGTTACCAGGTGGAGAAGGCTGGTGGCCGGTTTTCTCATCTGGTGGGGATTCGACTCCCTGACACCCTGTCGCCTGACCGCCTGCGGACCGCACTGGTTGACGGGTCGGTACACGTTTCGGTGCGGGGCACGGCCATCCGCGTCTCGCCACATGTCTACAATGATGCACGGGATGTCGAGGCGCTCGTGGACATCTTGAAGTCTGCGATCCATGGATCGTGACGCCAGCCGAATCCGGGAGCCGGTACAGCCCGTTTCGGGATCATGTCAGGAACGGGGCACGGCATTTGCCGTTGATCTGGCTGGTATGACCGGATACAGGATATCTTCGATGAACCCTTTCTTCGCGACATTCCGTCGAGCGAGCATAGTACTGCTGGTGGTCGGCGCGTTGACCGCACTGTGGAACGCACATCCAGTGTGGGCCCAGAACGATGCGCAAGCCGTGGTTGACAGGCTGCGGACGCGCCTTCAGAGTGCGAAGGCTCTTCAGGTAGACTTCAACCAGACGTATTCGTCAGAGTACTTCGACGACACGGAGTCGTCGACCGGAACGGCGATTCTTCAGGGTTCGCGGTATCGAGTAGTCACTTCGTCGCAGGTCTTCGTTTCCGACGGCGTCACCACGTGGATCTATGATGAAGCCGAGAACCAGGTCCTGGTCAATGACTACGTGGAGGATGAGACGACCGTATCGCTGAACACGTTCTTGTTCGGCAGCGGAGAGAAGTATCGTGCTGATCAGGTCAATTCAGTTTTGTTGGGAGGAGCCCCGCACGACGCTGTCAAGCTGGATGCTCTTGATCCGGCGGCGTTCTTTCCGCACTACACGTTGTACGTTCGACAGGCTGACGAAGCGATCACGCGCCTTGAAGTTGTTGATCTCAACGGCACCACTATCACGTTCGAGCTTGGCAGGGTCGTTTTCGATCCGCCCATCCCGGATGATATCTTCACCTTCGAACCTGAGTCCACGTCAGACATCGTGGACCTTCGGTCTTCCTGAGATCGTAGGACTCTCCGTATTTCCTCTCCGACACCCGGAAGCGCGTCAGCCCCTTGCCCCGCATGAGATTGCGCTCAATCCTGTCCCAGGTCGCCAGCTTCGGTCTCGCTGGCGTTCTTCTGTACTTCTCGCTCAGGGGAGTTGACTTCAAGGAGGTCGGCGCCGCTCTCAGCACAGCCAACTACTGGTGGCTGATCCCCCTGGGAATCATAGCCATCGTCAGTCATCTGCTGCGAGCGTGGCGATGGCGAATTCTATTGTACGAATTGCCTGTCGCACCCGGCGCTGAGCGGAGCGAGATTAGCCTCTACAGTACCTTTTCGGCCCTGATCATCGGATATATGGCCAATTACGCCGCGCCCAGGATTGGCGAGGTCGTCCGTTCGGGGCTGGTCGCCAGGAAGGAAAGACTGAACATGGGTGGCGTGATCGGAACGGTGGTTGTCGAACGTGTTCTTGACATGGCCGTCCTGATACTTGCTCTAGGCGGTGCCGCCCTGATGCTCATCGACAGACTCGACACGATTCGCACCCTCTTTATCGATCCGGTCACATCGCAGTTGGATCGGCTGCCGTTTGGGATACTTGTGACTTTTGCGGTGCTAGGCCTGGCGGGTGCCATATACTTCGTCTGGTGGTGGCGACGGCGATCGGCCTATCAGGAGGGTGAAGGTGGCAGGCTTCGCCGGACGATCGGTGCGTTTGCAAATGGATTGCAGTCGCTTTTACGCACAAGGCGGAGACTCGCCATACTGACGAGTACAATTCTCATGTGGGGCTGTTACGCCGTGATGGCGCACATTCCGTTCCTGATTCTGCAGATGAGCGGTCCCTTCGAGATCTCACTTCTCGACTCCTGGAACATCATGGCAATCGGCGCGATCGGCGTGGCCATCCCCGCTCCCGGCGGGACTGGCTCGTATCACTACATAACGATACAGACCCTCGTTCATCTGTTTGGCGTAACGCAGGCGGCTGCGGCCACGTACGCAGTCGTCACGCATGCGGCCCAGCTTGTTCTCTACACAGTTCTCGGAGCCGCCTTCCTGCTGCACCAGGGCATCAAGCCGGGTTATCTGAAGAAAG
Organism: Rhodothermales bacterium; assembly: GCA_013002345.1. Classification (NCBI taxonomy): domain Bacteria; kingdom Pseudomonadati; phylum Rhodothermota; class Rhodothermia; order Rhodothermales; species Rhodothermales bacterium. The sequence goes on along the minus strand of JABDKH010000205.1, from coordinate 25,062 downwards.
CCCAGGAAACTGCGATCGATGAAAATCAGGCGAACGCCTGACAATTCGACGAGCGATTCGGTCGGCCTCGCATACGACTCAAATCCACGGTCTTACCATTCGCACGGTTTTGGAGCATACCTGGCACCACCTCGCACTACCCTGATGTTGTCGGAATCGGTAGTGAGCCCGACTGATTCATTGCAACAATTGTTAACAAACCCATCCAGGTCATGCAGGCAACCTCGAATCAGGACTCGCGGAATCCTCTCGAGGGTCTGGTTTCCGACGACGTGTACCAGACGCTTGAGTCCCATCACCTGCTGAGCGAAAAAGGTGTCCGGGACTATCAGATCCGACAGCGATTTCGTGACATGCGGAATGCAGATATGCCCGCCTACGATGCCATCGAAGCCCTCCGCGATGAGTATCCGTACCTCCAGTTCGACACGATACGCAAGATCGTCTACAGACTTAACGGAAGAAAGTAGACGGTGAACCGGGCGGTCGAGCTTCCTTACCCGGCGGAATCGGTTGCGCGCAGATGTCGTGCGACAAAGAGCGCGATGCCGGTAGCGACGGATACGTTGAGTGAATCGACCGAATCCTCCATCGGAATGCGAACGTGATGATCGCACGCCTCGCTGACCATCCTTGACATCCCTTTGCCCTCGCTTCCTACGACGAGAGCCACCGGGCGCCTCCAGTCCAGGCTCCACACGGTATCCGTTCCTGCGGCGCTCATCCCCACGATCCAGAAGCCGTGCTCTTTGAGTTGCGTAAGTGCGTCGACCAGCTTGCGCACTCTCGCGATCGGAATCATCCCGGCAGTCCCGGCGCTCGCTTTGACGACCACCGCATTCAGAGGCGCCGTCTTCGCAACAGGCAACACCACGCCTTTTACGCCGCTAGCAGCGGCCGTTCGCAATATCGCGCCAAGGTTGTGCGGATCCTGAATTCCATCCAGTACGATCAACGAGGGTTGTAGCCGGCGTGTCTCGTCGAGACCCGCCGCCACCGAGTTCAGCATGTCGTCGAGATCCACGTAGCCAATCGCAGTAACCGCTGCGACTACCCCCTGGTGCGGCGTATCCGCCACAAGCTGATCGAGCTTCTGCCGCGGCACAAACTGCACGAGTACTCCACTGCGATCCGCGTCCGAGGCAATTCGACGCAAGACGCTCGACTTCAGATCGCGCTGAATAAAAACCTTATCGATATGCTCGGAGCGCCGCGAAAGCGCTTCGATCACCGGGTTTCGGCCGGCGACAAATGCACTCACTTCGGACTCCCGTGGCTAATTAACAAAATGATCACACGAAACCCGCACTTAAACAATTCCTGGCCCGCCAGCGAGACGGGTTGTTGTTTTTCCCTATTTCTGCAGCGGCTAACTTCAGGTCAGCGGAATTGGGCGAAAGCAAGCAACAAGCAACACGTCATGGCCGGTTCACGCAACGACTTTCTCATGTTCGAGACAGACACAGCGGAGACATACAATGGCTTCAGACTTTGATCTTAAAAAGTACGAAATACACGTCGATGACATCGTTCGAAATGCGCCGCCATCGAAGCTATATGAAGAGGCGATTCGAAACGACGAGCGTTCGGCGATCTCCGATGCCGGGGCGCTGATTACCTATTCAGGTAGAAAGACCGGCAGGAGCCCGGCCGACAAGCGTATCGTGGCCGAGGCCGACACCGAGCAGGATATCTGGTGGGGAAACATCAATATCAAGCTCGACGAGCATACGTTCATGGTTAACCGTGAACGAGCCATCGATTACCTCAACCTGTGTAAGCGACTCTACGTAGTCGACGGGTTCGCGGGGTGGGATCCGAAGTACCGGATCAAAGCGCGCATCATCTGTAGTCGCCCGTACCACGCCCTCTTCATGCACAACATGCTGATTCGTCCGACCGAAGAGGAGCTGGCAGACTTTGGCGACCCGGACTATGTCGTGTTGAATGCGGGTCGATTCCCTGCGAATCAATACACGTTTCATATGACGTCCGATACGAGTGTCGACCTGAGCCTGTCGCGCGGCCAGTTTGTCATTCTCGGTACGGAGTACGCCGGCGAGATGAAGAAGGGAATCTTCACTGTGATGAACTACATCATGCCCAAGATCGGTGTGCTGTCGATGCATTGCTCAGCAAACGAGAGCGAGGATGGCAAGGTCTCTCTCTTCTTTGGTTTGTCGGGGACAGGCAAGACAACGCTGTCAGCTGATCCAGACCGACGTCTGATCGGAGATGACGAGCATTGTTGGTCGGACGAGGGCGTCTTCAACATAGAAGGTGGGTGCTATGCGAAGGCGATCGACCTGTCGGCCGAGAAAGAGCCGGAGATCTTCAATGCGATTCGATTCGGGACGGTTCTGGAGAACGTGATCTATGATCCCGACACGCGGGAAGTGGACTACTCTGATGTCTCGATTACGCAAAACACACGTGCATCATATCCGATCGAGCACATAGACAACGCCAAGATCCCGTGCGTCGGTGGGCATCCCGAACATATCATCTTCCTCACGGCTGACGCCTTCGGCGTGCTGCCACCGGTGAGCAAGCTGACGCCGGAACAGGCCATGTACCATTTTGTCAGCGGCTACACGGCGAAGGTTGCGGGTACGGAGCAAGGTATCGACGAACCTCAGGCTACGTTTTCGGCGTGTTTCGGAGCAGCGTTCATGGTCTGGCACCCGAATAAGTACGCCGAGCAACTTGCAGAGCGAATTCGAAAGCACGACGCCAAGGCGTGGCTCGTGAATACGGGATGGTCAGGAGGTCCGTACGGCACCGGTGCACGTATCTCGCTGAAGCATACGAGAGCGATCATCGATGCCATTCACTCGGGCGAACTGACGTCGGCCGAGACGATGAATGAGCCCATCTTCGGCATGAGTGTACCGACGCAGTGCAGCGGCGTGCCTTCGGAGATTCTCATGCCTCGCAATACCTGGAAGGACACGGACGCGTACGATCGCACGGCAATGAAACTGGCAGAGCTCTTCGACAAGAACTTCAAGAAGTACGAGTCCGGGGCAAACGACGCGGTCAAGGCAGCCGGACCGCGCATGACCAGGGCGTAGCGAGATCTGAGATCGTCAGGAAGGGTTGGTATCGGTCGCGTTGGAGCCGCGCGACTCAGGAGCGATGTCATGCCGGCGGCGGCGAAGGATAAGTCCGATCCCTCCAATCGCGACAAGCAGAACTGAGATAACCTCGGCCTGCGTCACCGATAATCCGAGCAGATCGAATCGATTGTTCACTCTGATCTGCTCTATGAGGAACCGCTCTACGCCGGCGAATACGAAGTACATCGAGAACAGCCATCCACCCATGAATGGGTGCTTCCGGAGGCCCCACAGAACTCCAAAGAATGCGGCGGCGAGAACGAATTCGTATATCGGCGTGGGGAATACGGGAGCACTCGACAGATCGATTCCCAGAATGTTATTTGGATAGGTCTCGCTCCAGAGCCAGGTGGGAATCCAGCCGGGTTTGGCCGCGATATCGCTGGCAATACCCCAGTCTCCGTCGCCGGCGAGATGACATCCAATTCGGCCGATTCCATAGGCAAGCATCAGCCCCGGGGCAAACGCATCGGACGCTATCGCAACATCGATCTTCTTACTCCTCAAGTACCATGCGATGGACAATGCCGCGATAATGAGCCCGCCGTAAAACGTGAACCCGCCCGTAGAGAATATCATTCCGAGTGGATCGCGCGCGAGAAGATCGAGGTTCTCCAGAATGTGAAACACCTTGGCGCCGCCAAAACCCGCCACCACCACGATGACCGTGATCGTCCCCAGCAAGGCCGAAGGACTTGCCTCGGTCGTCTTGGAACGACCCTTCTTTCCCTTCTCAGGAACGTTGATCCGTACACCGTTCAGTCGGCCATCCCTGTAGAGACGATCCAACTCCTTTCCGGTGAGCCAGACAGCGGTCAGCACGCCGGCCGCGACCATCGCACCAAACGAATAGATCGGAAACGGCAACTCAAAGCCGAACACATCCTTGAAAACGTCGCTAAGTCTGGGATACATCTACGTCCTGTTCGGAAGGTGTGTGAAATACGATGCTACGTCTGACAACTCGACGTCGTTTTGATCGCCGGTCGCCAGATCCTTGATTGAAACGACGCCTCGATCCAGTTCGTCCTTTCCGAGGATCGCCGCGAATCGGGCGCCGGTGCGATTGGCTTCCCTCATCTGTGCCTTCATTGAGCGGCCGAGCAGGTCGAACGTCACATCTGAGCCGGACTGCCTGATCGATCGCGCAAGTTGAAACGTCCTGTTCACGGCGTCGTCACCGATCGCCACAATGAAGACGTCGGGCCCTCCTGCCCCGGCAGACTCAACGCCAGCGCTGTCCATAGCCAGGAACAATCGCTCCAACCCAGCGGCAAATCCCACTGCCGGCACCGGGTTTGGACTACCGATTTCACGGGCCAGAAGGTCGTAGCGTCCCCCGCCGGCCAGCGCACTCTGGGCCCCAAGTGCCGGGCTCTCGAGTTCGAACGCGGTTCGCGTGTAGTAGTCCAGTCCACGTACCAGGAAGTGATCTACTTCAAACTTGAGACCGATATCTGTCAACAAGGATTGAACCGCGGCGAAGTGCTCCGTGCTCTCCTCATCGACGAAGTCGATCAGCGTGGGGGCATCATGGAGAAGTTGGCGCTCGGCCGGGACTTTCGTGTCAAGAATCCGAAGCGGATTGCTTCGAAGTCGTTCCCGACTGGTTTCCGACAGCGCCTCCTGATGTGGCTCAAAGTACTCGCGAAGGGCGTCGGCATAACGGGGTCTGCTCGATTCGTCGCCGAGCGTGTTGATCCGGAGCTGCGTGTCGGTGACACCCAGCGCAGCGTAGACGTCGATCATCGCTGCAACGGTTTCCGCATCGGCGACGGGGCTATCCGATCCAATGACCTCCAATCCGAACTGATGGAATTGTCGGTATCGACCTTTCTGCGGACGTTCGGCTCTAAAGCAGGGGCCGATGTAGTAGAGTCTCTGCACTCCGCCGGACTGATCCAGATGATGCTGCAGATAGGCGCGCATTACCGGTGCCGTGATTTCCGGGCGGAGCACATAATTCTTGTCGCCGCGCTGGAAGGCAAACATTTCCTTCGAGACGATATCGGTCAACTCACCGACACCGCGAGCAACCAGCTCAGTCGGCTCAAGCATGGGCGTCCGAATCTCACGTGCCCCATACTTAGCCATGGCGTCGTGGATCACGTCCTCCACGTACCGCCACATGGCGGTTGCGGGGACATGCGTACCATCGGAGTCCGATGCGTCCGGTAGAACGTCGAACGTGCCCTTGATATTTCTGAACGTCCGACTCAAGCGGTAGCAGTGGGAAACCTGAACTGTCGTTGCGCTTCTAGCGATCCATCAAGTCGAGTTCGCCGTCCGAGAGAATCTCGACAACCTCGTCCGGGCTTCGGGCAGCGAGCAACGCATCGCGAATCTGGTGTCGATTCATGAGGCGCGAGATCCGACTCAGGACCTTGATATGCTGCGAACGGGAGGTCTCCGGTCCAAGGAGCATGAAGAGGAGTCGCACAGGCTCGTCGTCGATGGCCCGAAACTCAATAGGCTCCTCTGTCACGGCAAAAACCGCCATCGTTTCCGTGACGCCTGCCGTCTTTGCGTGTGGCAGACCGAGACCCTGACCAACACCCGTCGACATGATCTTCTCACGAGAGGCGACGTCTTCTCGAACCTTCTCCAGGTCGATCACGGCAGGATGACCCTCGAGCGTATCCAGCATGGACTCGAGGATTTCGTCCTTCGTTGCTCCCCGCAGACCGACGCAGATCGAGCCGGGACGGAGCAGTTTGGTTATTTCGGTCTCCACCTGGAGCATCTTCCTTCTTGCGATTTATCGTCTAAGCTAATTAGAACGATCAGTGAGGCGAGATGTTCGTGCCCAGGACCGACGTTTGAGGCACCTGGGGGCCAAATATACGACTCGCGACCGCTCCGCTCAGGATGCACGCCCCAGCCGTTCAATCGCCTCTCTGATATCGGTCGGAGGTTCGCTCGTGAATTGACATCTCTCTTCCGTTCGTGGATGAATGAAGCCCAGTGACCGTGCATGCAGTGCCTGTCGTGGCAAGCGTTTCAGAATGTTAGCATAGAACGCCCGTCGCGACTTCGTCAGATTCTTCCTCTTGAGGTCTCGTCCGCCGTATGTGGAGTCTCCTAGTATGGGGTGTCCGATGTGGGCCGCGTGCACACGGATCTGATGAGTCCGGCCCGATTCAAGACGGAACTTGACCACTGACGAATCCGGAAAAGAGCGCACCACCTCGAAATTGGTCGCGGCAGACTTTCCGCCCCGGGACACTACAGCCATCTTCTTTCTATCTCGACGATCACGTCCCACAGGTTTGTCGATTCGGCCAGTGCGTTCTGATGGTACGCCCCAGACCAGACCCGTGTACTCACGCTCGATTGTCCTGTCGCTGAACTGTCGTGCCAGGTGAGCGTGGGTAACATCGTCCTTCGCCACAACCAGCAACCCACTCGTATCCTTGTCCAGGCGGTGAACGATTCCCGGTCTAATTGATGGGTCCGTGGGATGTGCAGGTATCGCGTTGACGACTGACAGGCCTGTATCGGCGTCGTCGTCCTCTTCATCGACGAGATCGTCGACAGATACGGCCTCCGCACCCACGTGAAATAGAAGCGCGTTGACCAGCGTCCCGTCTCGATTGCCGTATGCCGGATGGACTACCATTCCCGCAGGCTTGTCGACGATGATAAGCCACTCGTCCTCGAAGACAATGTCGAGTGGAATGTCTTGCGGAATCGCGACTATCGGGGGTGATCTCAGGACCTTGCAGACAATGCGATCCCCCGCTTGTACCGGGTGCGATACACGGGTAACAGGATCGCCGTTGATCGTCACGCGACCCTCTTTAATGCCTCGTTGGACTTTCGTCCTGGTCGCATTCAGAATGAATCGCGTGAGATAGACATCCAGCCTTGCGGACTCACGATATCCCGTGGGCACCTCCACCACCACTTCCGTTTCCACGTGGTCTGATTCGGACATGTCCACCTGTCTGCTTTGTTCACGAGGACCAGGCGCGTGGTCTCAACGCCTGAGATAGAATCGCTTGCCCGGCAACCGGGACACCGCACCGTTCATCTCCAGCCGCAGCAGGCGAATCTGAACCTCCGCCGGATGCAGCCCCGTAGCAACACAGATTGCATCGATATGCTGCGGATCCGCCGAAAGGATCCCCACTATGGGGTCGTCATCCTGCGCTCGGTTGTCTTGCCCGTGCACCACGCTTCTTCCTGTCGTCAAATTACGCGTGTCGAACTCGATTTCAACATCGTCGGCGTTCAGGATCAATTTTGCTTCTCCAGCCTGGATGAGTCGATTTGAACCCGCACTCGCTACCGACTCTGCCGGACCTGGAAACGCGAAGACATCCCGGTTCTGATCCAGTGCAAATCTCGCCGTAATAAGTCCGCCTCCTTTCTCAAACGCTTCAACAACCACAACTCCTTTCGACATTCCGCTGATCAATCGATTGCGCCGCGGGAAATTTGTTGCTTCTGGTTTCTCGCCCATCGGGAATTCTGAGAGTATTGCGCCTCGCTCGACTATCCGGTCGAACAGCCGCCTGTTTGCCACCGGGTAAACGACGTCTGCCCCGCAACCAAGAATGGCCACGGTCGCCCCACCTGCATCAAGCGCACCGCGATGTGCGGCCGCATCAATGCCGTATGCAAGTCCGCTCACAATCGTCCATCCTCTCTCGCCGAGCGACCGAGCAAGATTGTACGCATTACGTCGGCCGGCAACAGTCGGTCTTCTGGTTCCAACGATGGCGATGGGAAAGTCATACGTCAGATCTTCCGCGCCACGATGCCAGAGCACGGGCGGCGGATCGTATGTCTCTTTGAGAAGCGGTGGATAGCCGGCCTGTCCGGGTGCTAGCGCCCGCGCGCCTACGTTGCGCGCAAGGTTCAGCTGGCGACGAACCTGTGCAGCTCGGTCCAATTGGCGGATCTCCCCGCATATCTTCGATCCGATTCCACGAATGGCTCTCAGTCGTCCGGGATCAGCGGCAAAGACTGCCCGAGCCGATCCACACGCGTCGATCAGGGATCGGATTCGGCCGGGTCCCAGACCGCGAACGAGCGACAGTGCGATCAAAGCCTCTTTCTCGTGATCGCTGAGGCTCAATCGTCACCGCCGGCTAGATGCTCGCGACCTGACTTCACACGATCCCACAGGGCGTACTTCAGTTCAGTCATGCCGGCACCTGTGACTGCACTGATCGGTAACACATCGATGTCGGATGGCAGCGTTGCTCTCAACTCCTTGATGTACGAATCGTCGGTCTCGCCAGACAAGAGATCGGTTTTCGATAGCGCGAGCATACGCGGCTTCTGCAGCAGGAGTGCGTCGTGGCTTTCGAGTTCGTCCAGCAATGTGTTGTACTGTCCGGCTACGTCTTCGGCGTCGATGGGAATTACGAACAGTAATAACGCGTTTCGTTCAATGTGTTTTAGAAATCGTGTGCCAAGACCTTTGCCCGCGTGTGCTCCCTCAATTATTCCCGGGATGTCGGCGATGACAAACGATGCGTACTCATCGACGTAAACGACCCCGAGTGACGGTGCGAGCGTGGTGAACGGGTAGTCCGCGACCTTGGGCCTGGCAGCAGACACGGCCGAGACTAGGGTGCTCTTGCCGGCATTTGGAAATCCCACGAGGCCTACGTCGGCAAGGAGCTTGAGCTCCAGTATCACATCCAGCTCCTCGCCCTCTTCTCCCGGCTGCGCATAGCGTGGAGCCCTGCGCGTCGACGACTTGAAATGCGTATTGCCTTTTCCGCCTCGGCCTCCGCGGGCGAGTACAAGACGGTCGTCCGCTTCCAGTAGCTCCTCGATCACGATATCGCTTTCCGTATTTCGCACCAGCGTGCCGACGGGAACACGCAGAACGATATCCTCCCCATCCTTGCCCTTCTTATTCGATCCTTCGCCCGGCCGGCCGTTCTCCGCGAAGTGGTGACGGTTATAGCGCAGATCGAGCAGCGTGTACAACTGCGGATCAGCGACAAGAATTACCGATCCGCCATCCCCCCCGTCCCCTCCGTCCGGTCCGCCCTTCGGAACGTATTTCTCCCTCCGAAAGGCCACTGCTCCTGCGCCGCCTTTGCCGCTTCGAACCGCAATCGTCACATAGTCAACAAACTTCATCGAACCACCAGACACGATTGAAAGTAGTAATGGAAGTAGTCGTGCCTTTGTCTACTGGAGGCGGCTATCTTACGTTCAGTGATGCCGTGGCCGATCTCACCTTTTCCGCTTGAAGCACATCATCGTTTATACGGACGGAGCCTGCAGCGGCAATCCCGGCCCGGGTGGCTGGGCAGCCGTCCTAAGATACGGTGCACACGAGCGAGTCATTTCTGGCTTCGAGCCGCAAACGACCAACAACCGGATGGAAATGCGTGCCGCCGTAGAAGCGCTGGCGGCTCTGAAGGAGCCGGTGCACGTGTCCATTCACACCGACAGCGCCTACCTCTCCCGTGCGTTTCTGGACGGCTGGATTGATCGCTGGCAGACGAACGGTTGGAAGACGTCCGGCAAGAAGCCCGTCGAGAACAAGGACCTGTGGTTGCAGCTGCTGGAGCACATGAAGGACCATCGCGTCGACTGGATCAAAGTAAAAGGGCATGCGGACGATCCGACGAACAACAGGGTTGATGGACTCGCGGTTGAGGCAATGAGAATGGGACAGAACGCCTGACCCCGTAGCCACGCGAGCGGTCATGCCCGATAGCGCTCGGGACCGCACCGACTCAAATCACCGGCGAGCGCGACGGTTTCAGCCGCCAGCATTGTATGACGTGCACAGGTTCGTAATTGTCGACCCTTCCGAACCACATACTGTGATCTGACTTAAACAGATCAATCGAATCGAGATTCAGCCTCGTCGTCCCGTTCGTCAAGGACCCGGATCTCACCTCGCCCGGCCAGCTCCTCTACAAATCTGGCCTGAAACGTATCTGATGCCGAGGCCCGAACCTCGACCACGAGCGACGTAGAATTCAGATAGTCCGCCTTCACGACTCGGCCGCCCATCGCTTCAATCACGCGCATGGCTCGTGCGGTATCGTCGTAGTCGAAGCGTACTCGATGGCTCCGCAGGATGGTGTGCTCGATGGTTCCGGCGTCGTCGAGCGCGAATCCAGCCGCATCGCCGTATGCGCGTGCGAGTCCGCCCCGGCCAAGCTTTGTACCACCGAAGTACCTCGTCACGACCACAAGTGTGTTCGTAAGGTCACGAGCCTCTATCTGCTGCAGGATGGGAGGTCCTGCCGTCCCACCCGGCTCGCCATCGTCGTTCGATCGAAATATCGACGCGCTCGCTCCCAGACGGTATCCGAAGCAGTGGTGCCGCGCATCGTGATAGGACTTGCGTACCGAATGGAGCGTGTCCTGCACATCCGATTCAGACGTCACCGCTACGGCAACGCCGAGGAATCGGGAGCCGCGAACTTTGACCTCGGCCGATCCACGGCTCTTAACCGTCACGTAGATGTCCTTCATTTACGCCCGGGTGCAGTCTAGCCCTCGATCTCTGTGACCAACTGAATCTCTCGCAGCACCCCCTGAACACGAAAGCATTCCTCAAAGCTACCCTCGAATGCGCAGGCCTTGCCCTCAAGATGGACGGTCCATGCGATATTTTCCGCATCCTTTGCGCTGCAACCTGTTGCCTTTGTCACTTGATAGATTACTTCATCAAACGTATGAATGTCATCGTTGAACAGGATCACTCTCCAGGGATTGTCCAGACGCTCTTCCTCGAGAACATCGGTAATGACTTCTTTCTGCGGGGCGGGCATCTCCCGTGCGCCCCGGATCTCCAGAGATTCCTGAAGCAACGCGGCCATGGCGTCGACAGATTCAGCGGGTCGCACCTGCGTGATCCTTTTCAATCGAGATTTCGTAGTCCTCCATCACCTGATTCGACAGCAGCTCCTTGCAGGCGGCGTGAGCGATTCGTTCCGCCTCGGCTTTTTCGGCCACATCAATCCACATCTCGATGTGCTTACCGATGCGTACACGATCGACGTCAGAGTATCCGAGGTTATGAAGGGCATGCTGTGTGGCCTTACCCTGCGGGTCGAGGATAGATGACCGCAGTGTTATTTGAACACTCGCTTTGTACATGTATCTAATATCTCGCTGTTACGGAACGGGACTGTCATTTCGGGACTGGTCTGTTTCGCCGACCCTCCCGGCAACACCATTGCCGGATTCGGGCTCGACCATGACAGCCCGAAAGACGTTGCGCACGGCCCGCCCCACTGCGTGGGCGAGATATGCTATCAGGGAAATCAGCAGGCCGATCTGTTGCAGGACTATGATCAGCACGAGCCCGACCAGATAGGCTGCGGCCTTTGCACGGTTCGAACGAATAAAGTCGGGCGTCGGCTTGGGCATCGCGTCGAACTTAATGTTCGATATCATCAACCCCGACAGGACGACGACAATAGGCATCAGCAGGCTGAGATTGCTGGGACTCAGTTCACTGAACCAGTCCGCGCTGCCCACATTAAGTATCAACGCGACGATGCAGGCCGCCTGGACGGGAATTGGAAGTCCGACAAAATAGTCCTTTTTGATGCCTTCGAACTGCACATTAAAGCGCGCCAGACGCACCGCACCACAGATGGCAGGCAGGGACGAAACCGCCAGGCCCAGCATCCCGAATTCATTCAGACCGAACGCATAGACGAGATACGCGGGCGCGACGCCGAACGAAACAATATCACTCAGCGAGTCAAGTTCTATTCCGAAGAGACTTTCCCCGTCCGTCAGACGGGCCATCATTCCGTCCAGCACGTCAAAGAACCCGGCGAGGACGATGAGCCAGCAGGCCTGCTCAAATCGCCCCTCGAGTATTTGGGTCAGCGCCATGAACCCGCTGAACAGGTTCATCAGCGTAAAGAACGACGGCACAGCCGCCCGCGGGATCTGACGTCGACTACGGCCGGCCTGAGCTTCACGAAACGCCGCGATTCGGCGCTTAAGGATCCGCTGCTTCCGTCCGGGCGGGTTCTTGGAATGTGTATTTGCTCTACGCTTTCCCATCGTGCTGACATTCAGATCCGTATTCGCGAATCAGGAGTTCACGGCCCCCCGTCTTGCGTGAAGGGCAGATTTGCAATGATGGTCTCGCCGCCCCGAACCCGGTCGCCTTCAGTCACAGTGATCTCCACCGACATCGGAACCAGGATGTCCATCCGTGAACCGAATTTAACGATCCCAAAGCGCTCTCCCGCACGTACGGTGTCGCCGACGCCAATGTGATAAACTACACGGCGCGCCACGGCACCCGCTATCTGTTTGAACAGGACCGGCATGCCGGATGGGTGACGGATGCCGAGTTGTGAGCGCTCATTCTGTTCGCTGGCCTTCGGATGCCACGCCACGAGGTAATCTCCGGAGACGTAGTTGTCGTACTCAACGACACCGTTCGTCGGAACCCGGTTTACGTGCACATTCAGCGGTGACAGGAAGATTGATACCTGTCGTGCAGGGCTTTTAAGATACAGGGGCTCAAACTCGACTTCGCGAACAACCACCACCTTGCCGTCCGCCGGAGCAAGGAGCACCCGCCCTTCCGTCGCCTGGACCGGGATCGTGCGCTCAGGATCCCGAAAGAAGAACAGCGTGAAGGCAACGACCAGCAGGGCGACGCCAACCAGAATCCACCTCCAGGGCGACGCCACCAACATCCCTGCTGCGACCAGAACAACGCCGATTACGATGGATATTCCAACGATTCCGTACCCTTCGGGTGCGATCATGGGCGAAGTGCAGCGGGTGAGTGTGACGAAACCGAAAGATACGCTCCGAGTAGCACTGCCGCAGTCTCCCTACGCCCTGCCATCGCTATTCCAGCGAATCTGACAGCCCGATATCGACCGTGTCCACCGTTGCCTTTCATACGCTCGGCTGCAAGCTGAATTTCGCCGAGACGGGGATGATCGCCCGCCAGTTCGAGCAGCGACAGTTCACGATTGTACCCTTCGGATCGCAGGCCGACGTCACAGTGCTCAACACGTGTACGGTCACCGACGAGGCTGATCGCAAGTGCCGACAGATGATCCGCAAGGCGGTGCGTTCCAGTAAGGATTCTTTTGTGATTGTGACTGGCTGCTACGCCCAGCTGCGTCCGGACGAGGTCGCTGACATCCCCGGTGTCGATGCGGTACTCGGCACGGCCGAGAAGCACCGCCTATTTGATCTGCTCGAGTCGTTTTCCAGGACGGAAGAGACACAGGTTCGTGTGTCCTGCATCGACGATGTCACGACCTTTGGGCCCGCGTATTCTGCGGGCGAACGGACGCGGGCTTTCCTTAAGATTCAGGACGGTTGTGACTACACCTGTTCATTTTGCACGATACCGATGGCCCGGGGAAGAAGTCGAAGTCAGACCATCGCAGACTCTCTCGCACAGGCCAGGGAAATCGCATCGCAGGGCTTCGTCGAGATCGTGCTAAGTGGTGTCAACATCGGGCTGTATGGCAACGATACGGGAACGTCGCTGCTCGATCTTCTGCAAGAGCTTGACGGCGTCGATGGTGTGGAGCGATATCGGATTTCTTCGATCGAGCCCAACCTGTTGACCGATCGCATCATCGACTTTGTTGCCGGCTCCCGCCGTTTCGTGCCGCATTTTCATCTGCCGCTGCAAAGTGGTGACGATTTTGTCCTGGGCAAAATGCGACGCCGGTACCGACGGCAGGTCTATCTCGAGCGCGTGGAGCGCATCAAGCAGATAATGCCTGATGCCGGGATCGGGGTCGACGTCATTGTCGGCTTCCCGGATGAAACGGACGAGCGTTTTCGCAACACAACCGAGTTCATTGCCGACCTGCCGGTGTCGTACCTCCATGTATTCACCTACTCGGAGCGAACCGGTACCACCGCCGTGGAGGAAGTGGACAGCGGCTCTGCGTCGCCGATTCCCCGACACGAACGTTCGCGGCGAAACCGCGTGCTCCGCGTACTATCTGAGCAGAAGAAGCACGCCTTCTACAAGCAGCACATCGGCACGCGAGGGGACGTACTGTGGGAAAGCAAGGTGAGTGACGGGTATGCTTTCGGCTTCACCGACAACTACATCCGGGTACGGGCACCTGTTGAGGACGTTACCGTGGGCGTCGTTGAGAACGTCGGGCTTGCTGGAATTGCAGAAGACGGATCGGTGACGGTGGAATCGACAGATCCGGCGTTTGTGAGTCTCACCTAGCCTGTCGACGACAGCCGATCAGTCAAGAGGAACCGTCTGCCGCTCCAGATAATCGCCCCACGCAACAACTCCGAGATCTTCGGGCCGACGCGATCTAAGTGCCTCGACAACGGCGCCCGCAAGTTTCAGGTCGGTGAGCAGCGGGATTCCGGCATCCACTGCACGTCGGCGGATCAGGTAACCGTCCGGCCTGCCCTGCTCGTCGTACTCCCTCGGGATGTTGATCACAAGATCAACACGTCCGTCGTCAATCAGATCGAGTGCACTCGTTCCGTTGCCCGGTCCTTTCTCGACAGCGGTACATTCGATACCCACTTCGTCCAGGCGCTCGGCCGTTCCTATCGTGGCGTATACCGGAAGGCCCAGCTCATCCACGATGAGTTTGGCCTCATCAATGAAGCTGTATTTCTCTGCTATCGGACCCAGTGACAGGAGGACGCCCGCCTTCGGAAACTTGAAGCCAGTCGCGAGTAGGCCATGAAGCAACGCTTCATTCAGGTCCCCGCCCAGACAGCCCACTTCGCCCGTGCTCGTCATCTCCACGCCAAGCATCGGATCGGCGCCGACGATTCGCGAGAACGAGAACATGGGAACCTTGACGCCCACGTAGTCAAGTGACAGGGTCTCGTTCTCCACTTTCCTCCTGATTCCAAGCATGCGCCGCGTCGCCTCCGCGGCAAAGTTTGTCCCGGTAACCTTGGAGACAAACGGAAAACTCCTCGACGCACGAAGATTACACTCGATCACCTTCACCGCCCGGTGTTTCGCAAGAAACTGCATGTTGAATGGTCCGGTGATCTGCAGTGCCTTCGCGATCGATGCGGCGATCTGACGAATCCGCCGAATGGTTCCGATGTACAGCGTTTGCGGAGGAAGAACGAGTGTGGCGTCCCCACTATGGACACCAGCATCCTCGATGTGCTCGCTGACCGCCCAGAGAACGATCTCCCCGTCGTCAGCCACCGCGTCAATCTCAATTTCGCGGGCGTGGGTCTCGAACTTCGAGACGACCACCGGATAGTCCGGATTGATTGCCGATGCGCGCGACAGGATTCGATTCAATTCCCTAGGCTCGTGTGCGACACTCATCGCCGCACCGCTTAACACGTAGCTGGGGCGAACGAGAACTGGAAATCCGCCCAGTCGATCAACAATCGTATCTGCATCACTCGCATCGGTGAGACTCATCCAGAGCGGCTGATCAACACCCAGGTCGTCGAGCAAGGCGCTGAACTTGTTGCGGTCTTCCGCCCGATCAATATTTTCCGGACTCGTTCCAAGGATCTTGATACCGGCACGATGTAATTGGATTGCGAGATTGTTGGGAATCTGACCTCCCATACTCACGATCACACCTTCCGGCTTCTCTCGTTCGCAAATATCCATCACCGACTCAAACGTGATCTCATCGAAGAAGAGTCGGTCACAGATATCGTAGTCCGTGCTAACTGTCTCCGGGTTGTAGTTGAGCATGATGGTCTCAAAGCCCGCCTCCGCAGCAGCCTGAACCGCGTTGACGCAGCACCAGTCGAATTCGACGCTCGATCCGATTCGATACGTCCCAGACCCCAGAACCAGAATCTTCTTCCGCCAGGAAGGAGTCACGTCAGAGAACTGCGCGTGATACGTGCTGTACAGGTAATTCGTGTCCGCCGGAAACTCTGCAGCGAGCGTATCAATCTGGGCTGTGTGCGGAGCGATCCCGAATTCGCGCCTCGCCTGTCGAATGGCTCCCGACGATCCTCCGACCAGCGACTCAATCGCGTCATCGCTAAAGCCAAGTTTCTTTGCGTCACGAAGAAGAGTCTGGGAAAGTGGAATGCCATTCTCCCGAAGTCGGACGTGCATCTTCACGATGGCCTCTATCTGTCCGAGAAACCACGGATCGATGCGCGTCAGTTCGTGGATCTCGTCGAGCGGGACTCCCTGCAGAAAGGCACGCGCCACCGCGAACACCCTGTGCGTCGTGGCCTTCTTCAGTGATGCGTAGATGTCATCGAATTCGTACTGCTCGGGGTCCAGGCCGTTGACTCCGATGTCGAGCATCCGAAGTGACTTTTGAATCACTTCGGGAAAGGTTCGCCCGATGGCCATTACCTCTCCGACGCTTTTCATCTCGCTCCCGATGCCCATGGCTGCACCCTGGAACTTGGTCAGATCCCAACGCGGCACCTTGCACACGATGTAGTCAAGTGCGGGTTCGAAGAACGACGTTGTCCTGCGAGTGATGCTGTTCGGAATCTCTGGAAGTGTGTACCCGATCCCCAGTTTTGCCGCAACGTAGGCCAGTGGATAGCCGGTCGCTTTGCTGGCGAGCGCACTCGATCTGGACAACCGGGCATTGACCTCAATGACGCGGTACTCGAGGCTGTCGGGATCGAGGGCGTACTGGATATTGCATTCGCCAACGATTCCGAGGTGGCGAACGGTTCGGATCGCTATCTCGCGCAGGAAGTGGTACTCCTCATCGTTCAGTGTCTGCGAAGGTGCAATCACGATGGAGTCACCGGTGTGAATCCCCATGGGATCGAAGTTCTCCATGTTGCAGACGGTGATGCAACTGTCGCGCGCGTCGCGCACGACCTCATACTCGATCTCCTTCCACCCGCTGAGACACTCCTCCACGAGGACCTGAACCTGATCTCCCGAAAATGCTCGTCGGATTGCCTCGTTAAGCTCGTCATTGTCGTAAACAATGCCACTTCCCTTTCCGCCCAGTGCGAATGCACCACGCAACATTACGGGCAGGCCAATCTCGTCGGCCGCCGCTCTCACCTCATCCGGCGTTCGGCACGCCTTGCTGCGCGCCGTCCTGACGTCGATCTCCTCGAGCCGGTTGATGAAGAGCTCCCGGTCTTCGGTGTCCCGGATCGACTCCACCGGCGTCCCCAGCACCTGAACTCCATACTTCGCAAGCACGCCACTGTCGTAGAGCTCGAGCCCGCAGTTGAGTGCCGTCTGCCCACCGAACGAAAGCATGATCGCGTCGACCTCTTCCTTGACGATGATGCGCTCGACGAAGTCCGGCGTCACGGCCACGAGGTAGATTCTGTCGGCCAGCTCCTCGCTTGTCTGGATCGTCGCAATGTTTGGATTGACCAGGACGGTCTTGATCCCTTCCTCCTTCAGCGCTTTGATCGCCTGGGAGCCTGAATAGTCAAATTCGCCGGCCTGTCCGATCTGGAGCGCTCCCGATCCGAGGACAAGAACTCGCTTTGGCTTACGGGGGATGTAGGCGCCGTACATGTTTATCGGTGGGCTGTGGCTGCTACGAGCCGGAGAAAATCGTCAAACAAAAAGCCGGTGTCCTTGGGCCCGGGATTCGCCTCGGGGTGGAACTGGACGCTGAAGTACGGATGCCTTCGTGAACGGACGCCTTCGTTCGTGCCGTCGTTGATGTTCACGAACCAGGGCTCCCAGTCGGGTGGCAGGGCGTCGTCCTGCACGGCGTACCCGTGGTTTTGACTGGTGATATAGCATCGACGAGTCAGCAAGTCCTGGACCGGCTGGTTGACACTGCGGTGACCGTAGGGAAGTTTGTACGTGTCGCCTCCCGCCGCGAGCGTCAGAATCTGATTGCCCAGGCAGATCCCGAAGATCGGCCGGTCGTAGCGGCCCAGTAGACCGCGAATCTGCTCGATGAGCGTCGACAGGTCCTTTGGGTCGCCCGGCCCGTTGCCAATGACCATGCCGTGCGAGGATTCGGCGAGCGGAGCCAGATCCGCGTGCCACGGAGCTCGCACGACGGTTGCTCCCCGGGTCAGGAGCGATCGAATGATGTTGTCCTTGATGCCGACATCGACGGCCAGAATTCGAAGGTCACCGCCTTCGTAGGTGACCGGCTCTGATCCCGCCACCGCACGGAACACCTCACTTCTCATGTCGATTGATGCGGCGTTCCTTTTTGCATGGTCGAGCTCGGTTCCGACGGGCATCAGCCATCCGCGCATCGTGCCGTGCTCGCGGAGCCTCCGGGTCAGCGTCCGGGTGTCTATCCCCTGAATGGCCGGTACGCCGTCCTGCCTGAGCCATTCTGCCAGCGTGCGATCGGCCGCATGGTGAGAGCTCGCGTCAACGTAATTCTGGACGATCAGTCCCTGCACCTGAATCTGATCCGACTCGTACGGCAAATCGATCGTCCCCGATGCTCGCTTCGGCGGCACGCCGTAGTTCCCGACGAGCGGATACGTCATCAGGAGTATCTGCCCTTTGTAGGACGGGTCCGTGAGCGTCTCAACATAACCGGTCATGCCCGTGTTGAAGACCACTTCGCCGGCAACGATGCCCGGGGCGCCGAAGGAGTCACCGCTCATCTCCGTACCATCTTCGAGCACGAGTTTCAGCGCCGTTCCTGTGGCCGCCGGGCTGGTGTTAACGTCTGGTTCCTGGACCGCTATTCCGTCAGTCATTGCACACGGGGTAAAAGCGTAATCTGAATACACAAAAAAACCTTCCCGAAATCATCGAGAAGGTCAAGAAGGCCGCTTCGCGGCTGTAGGCGCTACCAGCAAGATTGCTTGTCGATCTTGTATTGTCAGAACAGCGTTGGCCCGTCCTCACCGCCGGGGTCGACCTGTCCGTCGGCCGTACCATTCCAGTCAGTACCTGTCGGTTCCTGTCAGTTCGGGCGAGCGCTAAAATAGCCCCGCAGCAAGGAACCGGGCAAGGAGATCAGGATCGCAAGATAAGCCTTCATTTATCTTTCGCATCCCGCCCCACCGTGTGGCCACCCGGCCCGCCATCTGATGCTACGAGCTGCCCGCCGAGATCGGTTGAAGGGCAGAACAGAGTGCCCCAAGAGCCGTTAAGGCAGATAATGGTGCGTTCTCGACGTATGAACGGCATCTTTCAGTCCCACAGGTACTATTTCCGAAGAAGCAGGGCCTCATTGTGGCCTCCCGACGTCGTCATACCGACCTGAAAGCGGGCTACGCGATACGCGCGCAGGCGTGCCTTGCCGCAGCATTGCTGTTTGCCGGCGGCCTTGTCAACCTGTGGCCTCTCCCCAACCCCGACGACAACACCCGACCCGACTACCGGTCGGCCGGACAGGAAACGATCGAGATCGAGGAGATCGTTCAGACGCGGCAGCGAGCTGAGAAGCCGCCACCGCCGCCTCCCATTCTCGATGTCGTAGTGTCAGATGAAGAGATCGACGACGATCTCGTGCTCGACCTGCCGGATGACTTCCTCGCGTTCAGCGAAGACGACGGGGTGAGTCCGGACATCCCGGAGGCAGCGGCATCGGGACTTCCGGACCTGATCGAACCCAGGCCGGTTCGGATTGTCGAACCCGAGTATACGCGGGAAGCCCAGCGGAAGAAGATTCGCGCGGAGGTCGTGGTGGAGGTCCTCGTCGATGAAAGAGGACGCGTCAACAGTGCACGCGTGCTCGAGAGGTTCCTGCTTGGAAAGGACGAAGAACGCCTTGCCGTGGGCGAGCTGGGCTACGGCCTTGAGGAGTCAGCTATCGATGCGGCTAGACGCTGCATGTTCAGGCCAGCGCGATTCGGAGGCGAGACCGTACGCGGATACAAGACGTTGAGGTTCAGCTTCGGAGTATAGCAGGCGACCCCGAGGTTCGGCATGTCGTGCTACGCAGTCGCCCCGCACCTCAAGTCAGGGCAGGTCTTCCCACACCGCATCCTCAACGTCGACACGAGGCACCGTTGCACGGTCCGTCGACCGGTCCGTCGGCCTGTTCGCACCCGGATCCACGGTTCGCCGGCGATCGTCCCCCGGAACCATGCCATCCTTCACAGCCGCCAGAAGCAGGTTTCGACCGGCACGAAAAAGCAAATAGGCCAGCAGCAGGATGAGAAAAAACTTGAACATCGCGCAGCCCTTCTAAAACAACGTCGCGGATGGAACGGGATTGAAATAAGTTGTTCCCGGATGCCGGAGATTGCGAATCTGATCCACAAGCTGTTCCAGATCGTCCAGATTGTTTACAAAGTCGATCTTCTCCGTATTGACGATCAGAAGAGGACTCTTGACGTACCGGAAGAAGTAGTAGTTGTACGCATCGTTGAGAGACGTGATGTATTCGGGATCCATGGTCTTTTCGAACGATCGAGCCCGAAGCCTGATGTTGCTCATCAGCCGTTGCGGAGTCGACTGGAGGTACACGACCAGATCCGGAACCGGCGTCGAGGACTGCATGAGCTTGAACATCGTTTCGTACAGCTGGCGCTCGTCGCCGTCAAGGTTCAGATGCGCAAATATCCGATCCTTGTCAAACGCGTAGTCGGCCACGACAAACGAGTGGAAGAGATCCGGCTTCATAAGTAGCTGCTGCTGCCGGAAGCGGCTGGCCAGAAAGCTCAACTGCGTCTGGAACGCCCAGCGGGGACGATCCCCGTAGAATCGTTCCAGGAAGGGATTCTGTTCGAACTCCTCGAGGACCAGCATGGCCTTGAATTTCTGCGCAAGTATTCGGGCAAGCGAGGTCTTCCCGACACCGATCACACCCTCGATAACGATGTACCGCATACTCTCGAACATCGAGGGGATTTCACCCTTCGAACGGGTTTCATGCGAATCGGTTGACATG
Organism: Rhodothermales bacterium; assembly: GCA_013002345.1. Classification (NCBI taxonomy): domain Bacteria; kingdom Pseudomonadati; phylum Rhodothermota; class Rhodothermia; order Rhodothermales; species Rhodothermales bacterium. Next base: position 4,211 of record JABDKH010000205.1, on the reverse strand, counting down.
GAATGCGCGTGAGGTGAGGACAGAAGCCACGTGTAAGATACTACGATGACCTATTTGTAATTACCGAGGTCGACGACCGTTTTGGTCGTTGGACCCCGGTCGGGGCACCGGTCAATGAGGTCGCCAAGCGTCGTGTGCAGCGCCTCGTGATGCTCGTCGGCGGGGATGAGGTCGGCCAGCGGCAACAGAACAAACAGGCGCTCTGACAGCTTCGGGTGTGGAACCCTGAGCTCAGGCCTATCGATAACAGAGGCCGAATACAACAGGATGTCAAGGTCGATGCGCCGCGAGCTCCATTTCTCATCCAGCGCCCGATCTCGCCCGAGCAACTTCTCGATCTCCAGACATCGGGCCAGCAGCGCTTCCGCGGTCAGGTTCGTACGTACCATGGCAGCGGCATTCAGGTAGTCCGGTTGCAGGGACCCATCGATCGTATGTGCTGCCGACTGAAACACGCTCGAAACTCGTTCGACTGTGACGCCAGGCGAATGCGAGAGGTGATGAAGTGCCGAAATCATCATGCGCACGCGGGGCTCGATGTTCGACCCCAGGCCTATGAATGCGGTAACTTCCATCGGTTTCGAAGGGCGGATGCAGCGATCAATCTGTCAACAATGTGGCGAGCTGCTCCCATCGCTCGTACAGGCGGCTGAGCTCGCCCTGAACGGATTCGTACTCGCTCGTGGTCGCCCTGGCGCTGTCGGGATCGGAATAGATGTCGGGTTTGCTCAGGTCGGCTTCAAGCGCCCGCTGCCTCTTCTCAGCAGCCAGAATCGAAGTCTCGATAGTCTGATACAATCGAGTGAGTTGTGGTTGCGAGAGCTCAGTCAGGTCCGCTTCATCCGAAAGCTGTGCCTTTCGAGATCGATCCTTTCGGGCTTCCGCCTCTGCCCTCTTTTGCTCTCGTGTTTTCGGGCCACCGGATCGCGCCGGAACGGCTTCCACGGCTTCACGCGTGCCACCACCGGCATCTCCATTGACGAAATCACGGGCAGTCCCGTGTTGAGTCTGCCAGACATACTCGGAGTAGTCGCCGATGAATGACCGCACGGTGCCGTCTCCCAGTCGCCAGATCCGATTGACCACCTGATCGACGAAGTGACGGTCGTGTGAGACAATCACGAACGTCCCGCTATACTGCCGCAGGGCCTCGATCAGTACGTTGATCGACTGAATATCAAGGTGATTGGTCGGCTCATCGAGAATCAGGAAGTTGGCCGGGGTCAGAAGCGTTCGTGCGAGGGCTACGCGGCTCTTCTCGCCTCCCGAGAGCACGTTCACAGTCTTGAACACGTCATCCCCGGAAAAGAGGAACGCTCCCAGCAAGCTTCTGATCTCCGTTTCCGACTGGCCGGTAGCCACCGCCTGCAGAGATTCGAGCACAGTGTGCTCGGGCGCAAGACTGTCGGCCTGGTGCTGCGCGAAGAAGGTCGTTTCAACTTTGTAGCCCGGAACCCTCTCACCGTCGAACGACTCCGTGCCATACAGCATCCGCGCCAGTGTCGATTTGCCGGCACCGTTCTTCCCGATGATCGCGATCTTCTCACCACGTTCTATTACGAGCGGACCGGCGTCCTGAAATACGTCGACCGGACCCTCCGGACTCTGGTATGTCTTCGAGAATTTCGAAAGGCTTAGCACGGAGCGTCCCGATCGTGTCGGCTCCGGAAAGCGGAACCTGATCGAAGAGGCATCCGACTCCGGTGGTTCAATGAGATCAAGCTTCTCCAGCGTCTTGACTCTGCTTTGCACCTGCGTCGCTTTGGAAGCCTTGTAACGAAATCGCTCGATAAACCTCTTCGTGTCTGCGATCTGCTTTTGCTGATTCTCGTACGCCGACTGCTGAAGCTCACGGCGCTTGTCTCTCTCGCCGAGATAGTAGGCGTAGTTGCCGTGATATTCCGTGACTTTGCCGTACGACAATTCGGCGATTACCGTGACCATCCGATCCAGGAAATACCGGTCGTGTGATACAATGATGACCGTGCCCGGGTACGACTTCAGGTAACCTTCCAGCCAGTCGATGCTGTCGATATCCAGATGGTTCGTCGGCTCGTCGAGCAACAGGAACTGCGGACGCCGAAGCAGAAGACGCGCAAGGGCCACGCGCATGCGCCACCCACCGGAGAACGTCTTAACGGCCCGGTCGAGATCGTCCGGATCGAACCCGAGTCCCGTCAGAACCGCCTCCGTCTTCGGGCGGATCAGATGGATCTCATGGCGCACCAGGTCGGTGTGGATGTTCGCCTGAGCCTCCAGGAGCCTGACGTAGTGCGGGGACTCATGATCGTCTTCGTTACTCAGTTGACGGATAATTTCATCTTCCCGTTCCTGCAGCGACAGGGCCTCTGAAAACGCCGTCATCGCCTCGTCGACGACTGAGCGCTCCTCATCCATTTCCTGAACGTCCTGTTCGAGATAGCCGATGGTCGCGTCGCCTGAGGCCGAGATCGTCCCTTCGTCCGGAACCAGGCTTCCCGTGATGAGCCGAAGGATGGTCGTCTTGCCTGCGCCGTTCGGCCCGATAAGCCCTATGCGCTGGCCGGCTCGAATCGTCCACGTAAGCCGGCGAAGGATCGAGTTGCCGCCAAACGCGATGGAGACGTTGTGAATCTGAATCATTGGAATGCGACCGAAGACGTTCTCAGGCACGTCAACGACGTGGAGCGGCGTGGGTTGCCGTGGCAAAAAACAGAGCAGACCTCGACACCACCACTTCCTTCACTGTGACAGAGCAGCGCGGTCCGCTCGGCGGCCGCTCTCGTGCGCTCCCCTGTCCAGTTTGAAAGGCGATTATCAGGCCAGTTCGTCCGCGGCTTGGCGTCGGAACGCACCAACAAATATATTCGAGACTGTACACACGCGACGAGCGGATCCAGAACACGGCGAAGTTGATCTGAGGCGGGGCGAACCATGTATGAATACCGTCACATCGACGAACTGACGAAGGGCGATCTGGTGCCTCTGGATCAACTCACACGGATCGACGCCGTAACCGGCGCGCTGGAATCCCGAGGTCTGAACGGAGAAGCGAGCGGCCTGGCAGCAACACACCTTAAGCGCTGCGCGGCACACTTCCTGGAGAGTGGTCACGGCTCTCTGTCGGCTTTTGCGGGCTTCGTTCCGGGGCGCATCGAAGTGCTGGGCAAGCACACTGACTATGCCGGCGGGGGGAGCCTGATCTGCGCACTTCAGCGAGGCATTTCTGTTGTTGCGATTCCGCGAGAGGACAACCGTGTGACCGTCACGGATGTCGCGACCGGAGAATCTTGTGAGATTACGATCACCCCAACCGAAGAGAATCGGCCCGGGCACTGGTCCGATTACGCGGTCGTCGTGTGTCGGCGCCTGTCGCGAGACTTTCCCGACGTACAGACAGGCGTGGACATCGCGTTCTCGAGCAACTTGCCGAGGGCATCCGGGATGAGCAGCTCCAGCGCGCTTACGATCGCGATTGCCCTTTCTGTCATCCGGGCCAACAATCTCGGCAATCTCGAGCGGTTCTCAAGCCTGTTTGATCGAACGGAGGATCTCGCCCAATACCTAGGCGCTGTTGAAAACGGACTTCCCTATCTGACGCTTCGGGGCGATACCGGCGTGGGAACGTTCGGCGGAAGCGAAGATCACACCGCGATCCTCTGTTCTCAGACCGGATTGATGAAGTGGTACTCGTATTCGCCTGTCCGATTTCACGAAGCGGTCGCGATTCCGGAGCATCACGTGTTCGCAGTGGGCTTTTGCGGTAGACACGCAGCGAAAACCGGAGCGGTCCTCGACCGCTACAACTACCTCTCCGACAGCACGGCGGCCGTGGCTGCGGCCTGGAGGCTGGCCATGGACCGGGACGAAGCGCACTTGGGCGCCATAAGCGCGATTCCCGGTTATTCGCGGACAGAAGTCGCCCTGGCCATCCGCGAGTGTCCGTCCGACCGGTACACCGTGCGCCAGCTAACCGACCGGCTTGACCACTTTCACCACGAAAACAATCTGATTTTGCCCGCAGCCGTCGATGCGCTTGAAGAGCATCACTTGGATCGATTCACAGAACTTGTCGATCGGTAACAGCAGCTCGCGGAAAGTCTCCTGCATAATCAAACAGACGAGACCATATTGCTCGTGCGCTCAGCCCGTGACCAGGGTGCCGTCGCGGCGTCGGCCTTCGGCGCCGGCTTTGGCGGTTCGGTGTGGGCGCTGATTCATGAGGATCGAGC
>JABDKH010000204.1 GCA_013002345.1 Rhodothermales bacterium | reverse complement strand
CGCCAGAACCGTCTGCAAGCTCAGGGGCCGTTTGGGACGGAGCGCCCGCAGGGCGCGGAGCCGGAAGCCTCTTGTTATGTGAGGTGTGCCCACTCGCTTGGTGGGAGATGTCTGGCCCCCAATCACGCCGGCGGCACCTAGCTGTCGTGGTGAGCACGTCTTCGCGTACGCCGTTGACGTATATGCGCCATTGGCGTAGCTTCGGACATGGAGATTCGCGAGACATCGTTCTTCACGAAGAAGATCGAGAAGCTGTTGGATCGGGAGTCGTATCGGCTCTTGCAGCTGAGTCTGGTGGCGTATCCGGAGTCGGGCGACCTGATCCGCGGCTCCGGCGGTCTTCGAAAGATCCGGTGGTCCGGCTCCGGGCGAGGGAAGCGCGGGGGGACACGAGTGATCTACTACTGGGCGACGGAGGATGGCGTGATCCTGATGCTCATGGCCTACGCGAAGAACGAAGCGGCGGATCTGACCAAGGAGCAGGTGGCAGTTCTTCGCCGCGTGGTCGAGGAGGAGTTCAAATGAAGGACGAGATGTTTCAGGAGTTGGTGGCGAGCGTTCGGGAGGGAGGCGCGATTCTTCGAGGAGAGAAGAAGGCGGCCAAGACCACGACGATCGACGCGCCCGACGTGGCGGAGATCCGCGCGGCGTACGACCTGTCGCAGTCACAGTTCGCAGCTCTGCTCGGGATTAGCGTGAGGACACTGCAGAACTGGGAGCAGGGCCGCCGGAGTCCCCAGGGGCCGGCTCAGGTTCTACTCCGGGTGGCGGCCCGTCACCCCGAAGCCGTACTCGACGCGGTTCGGTGATTCCAACGCCGCGAATCATCCGCCGAGGCCATCTCACATAACGTTCCGAGGCTTCCGAAACGGCCCCGGCTGTACTGCTCACCTCGTCAGACTAGGGCCGGCCGCAGCGTTCCCGCCAGCACCATCTGCACGCTCAGGGCCGTTTGGGACGGAGCGCCGTCAGGCGCGGAGCCGGAAGCCTCTTGTTATGTGAGGTGTGCCCGGCTGCACGATCAGGATGTGTGGGCCCGAAGCCCCCTTTCTCCGACGCCCAGGCCCAAGCAGGCACTCAACGTTGGGACTACTCCCAATGGATTTCGGTTTCCGAATTGACGCTTCAGCTGCGGTCCTAGAGCGAAGCGCACGATACCCGGCGGGCCCGCATTCGCGAGACCTTGTTAGGCTACCATCCGCCAATGTCTCTTGCACCACTCCGCCTTCAACACGACGATGCGCGGGGAACCCATTACGAGGAGTGAGGATGTCCGAACGTAAGTATGGCGAGGCGGCGGCAGCGGTCGGAGTCATACTCTCTTTGGCGTTCGTAGCCTTTGAGATCCGCGAGAACACGAAGGCAACGAGGGGCACCACGCTTCAGGCGATCGCCGAGTTGTCGTTCGACTTCGTTCTCGACCTATCCAACGACGAGGACTGGATCCGCATTGAGACGGCGATGCGGGAGCCGGGGACCACGCGCGAGGATCTCTCCCTCGAGGACCGGCGCATTCAGGAGCTGAAGTACGTGGCTGGCATGCGAATCCTGGAAAATCGGCTACGCCAGTTTCAGGTCGGTACCGTGAAGGCTGAAGAGCTCTCGCAATTCAGCCTCGGAGCGAGGGGGTTCTACACGACCCCGAGCTTCCGCGAGTGGTGGGGAAGTCGCGACCAGAGCGACTTCTTCGCCTCAGACTTCATCGAGTTTTTCGAGTCCGAGTTCCTGCGGTGAGCGACCAAGCGTTGAGGCAGCCAGTTCCGAATTGAGTCGCGGCCCGACTTCCTCTTCATCTGCCGCGATCGCTGAGGCCGCGCTTCTACGGTTGGATTCCGCAAACACGATGGCATCTCAGGCACCCGTCTACTCTGCTTTTGGCCATCTCACATAACGTTCCGGGGCTTCCGAAACGGCCCCGGCGTACAGTTCACGAACTCAAGGTACGGTCGCCCGCAGGCTTCCCGCTAGACTCGCCCACGCGCTCACCGAGGGCCGGTTGGGTCG
>JABDKH010000203.1 GCA_013002345.1 Rhodothermales bacterium | reverse complement strand
AACCCGAATTGCTTAACGATATACCCGCCGGACCGATTGACGAAGTTGGCTCCATAAAGGAACCGTTCGCCGAAGCGCGCCCCGTCTGAGATTGCAATGTCCTCGGCCCGGAGCTTCTCAAGCGCCGACTGTGCAAGGGACATCGCTTCGTCCGACCCGCGATCCTCACCCGAAAAGAACACATGGGCAAAACTGACACGCGGTTTGACGAAGAACTCCTCGGGGTTCGCCGAGTAGTAGGCCGTTATCTCTTCCGTGGTCGGTTCGGAGTCCGCGTCGGCCATCCCGCGGGCGATGAATTCGAGGCTCTGAACCAGCCGGCGCGTAATGATGTAGTCGGTCCGGTCGAGTCCCAGAGCCCTTGCTTCACGCGCGAGTGCCTGCTCGGACACGTAACTGTCGATTACTTGCTGCAGCTCCGCCTCGGTCAGCCCGGCGAGCTCAGCCTCGGCCTGCTCCAGCTCGAACTCCCTGGTGCGATACTGAATGAAGGTGAGCAACGCATCGCGATCGACGACGATACGGCGCTCGTTGTCCAACGTCGCATCCTCACCGACGACTGCATTGTGCAACAAGAACAGGAGCCCCGTCAGCGCAAGAAAATGCACCAGGGGTTCTCGCAATAAAAACCGCATTGCTTATCTCAATTGATTGTTGGAGGGGACGCGGCCGCGCTTGGCCGCGTCCACCATGAGTGTTATTCCGAGCGAACCTCGAACATCACTTTGCCCTTGTCGATGTCGCGAGCCGCATAGATCGTCTCACCATCGGTGTACAGCGTCGAAACGACGGTACGGAGGCCATCAGAGCTGACAACGGTGTCATCGACGATTTCGTACCCGGTGGCTCCGAGCAACAGGTCTTCGATGTGCATATGGCCACCGTGGTACAGCGCCTGGGTGGTCTGCTCGGGATCCATATCGACCTTCTCAAGGGAGCGTCCGCCTTCCTTGGTAAACACACCGCGGTATTCCTCGTTGCTGACGACGTTTGCAAGGACAATGGGCTTGCCAATCAGTGTTCCAAGGTCCGTGCTGGTCATTTTCCTAAACCCTTGTGCGAGGACCTCGTCCACGGTCAGGACCTTTGTCGTAACGATTTTCAGCGGAGTCACCGCAGCACGCTGCGACTCATGCGGGGTGTACCAGATCGGCGACGAGTAGGCGCGTTCCTGGATTGTAGCCGGGTGATGGCCCACTTCAGACGGATCGATCTGCAGTGCAATGGCGTCCAGAAGCGAGTGACGCGGCGTCGGGATCTGCAGAACGCGAACGTAATAGAAAGCCGACAGGCTTGGATCGAAGTCCGGATCGCTCCAAACCGTTACGAGCTCAGGGTCGCCGATGTCGTTGGTGTATTTTCCGGTTTCGATGTTGACCGTGTTGCCGACCAGTACCGACCCGTCCGTTCGTCCGTCCGCGAGGGCCACGTCAAAGACCTGCTCTGAGACGGAACCGTCGGCATTCAGGGTACCCCTCACGACTTGAACGCGATCGAGATTAGCGCCAACGGGGTCTTTGGCGGCATGGATGAGGAAGCTCGGCGCGTCGCCGTCCTTGGACCCCGCCAACATGGCACCCATTGGCACGCCATTCTCATAACCAACAGCAGCGATGTCCGCCGCTCGGGCATGACGGCGCCGGATATCGAAACCGCCGAAGAATCGCAGAGTTATGCGAGGACCGGTCGTCGCGTAGACCTCTCTCCGCTGAAAGGCATCCATGATCGAGCGACGGGTATTCTCGGTCGCCCACACGGCCGTAAGGCCTGCTGCGGCCGCATCCCAGCCAATCGCCCCCGGAACTGTCTCTTTGCTGCCGTTGGCCGGAATGCTGTCCAGCGCGTATTTGCCCAGGAAGTTGTCTTCTTCGGCCGCGGAAAAGCCGGTATGGCTGTCCGTAGCGCCTGAGAGCCCGAACTGGTACGGGTTCACACCCGTCAGGTTCTCCATCTGCAGGCCGCGCATCAGGGCGGTGCGGATGTAATCACCGGCCTCTGGATCAGGCGCTTCGCCGCCGGCACCCAGTGCGTGCTCATAGGTTTCGAAATCTGCAAACGGATCGTTCGGCGAAAGCTCGGGGTGAGCCTCGGAATCACCCTTGTATTGAGTCATTTCGACGACGGGTTCCCAGCGACCGCGCAGCTGTCCGTATTCCGCGTTCACCGGGTTGCCGTACTCGTCGATCAACGGGAACATCGTGCCGCCCGACAGGTTCATGTTGTGTGAGATTGCGACGAAATCGGTGCCAACCGCTTTCGACGTCTTGGCCATCCAGTTGTAAAGATCGCGCGGCCGGGTCGAATCGAGTGAGCTGTAGGGCAGGAATTTGGTCGCGGTCTCCGAGTCTTTGTCCATGAACACGATTCGATGGAGGTTTCGGCTTTCCGGCAGTGATGTCCACTCCCAGCCGATGAAGGCAGTGAACTCACCGGGAGTGTTGTGTTGATCGGCGATCTTCGTGACTTCATCCCAGACACTTTCGCGTACTTCCGGCGAGTTCATCGG
>JABDKH010000202.1 GCA_013002345.1 Rhodothermales bacterium | reverse complement strand
ACGATCCACGCACCGGCGTCACGGGTCTTTCTGGCTATGGTCCGGAGGTCCTCGTCGGACACTTCTCTCTCCGCCGAACCGAGATAGACCGTGTATCCATCTATGTGATCGAACGTTTCCTGACCCGACTCCAGCGCGTGCAGAAGTCCGACATCTTCCGGGACATGTCCGCCGAAACGCATCCCAAGCTCGTGAGCCGTCTTCGCCATACGGTCATACGCATCGAGAGGAACCCCTGGATGAATCTTGATCAGGTCCCATCCCTCTTCTGCCTGCTGCCTCACCTTGCGCTCGGCGTCCTCCGCACTGCTCACCGAACCTCCGTTGAAGCTCGGCCCGGCCAGATATAGCGTCGGTCCTATGTTGGCCCCGGTCAGCACCCGATCCTTCAGGCTGAGCTGCCCACTATATCCGAGCATGCCACGCACCGTCGTGACACCGTTCGCGACATACAGGAACAGAACGTCATCGATGAATTCCTGTGACTGATTCGGTGATGGAATGTGGCCATGCATCTCGGCAAGACCGGGGACGACAAAGCGGCCCGTACCATCTACGACAACAGAACCTTCCGGCACTGCCGTGTCCGCGGAGGGACCGACCGCGACGATCCGGTCACCCCGGATCACGATTGTATGGTCTTGCAGCACTGCATCCGAATCCATCGGCACTACCGTGGCACCCACGATCGCGTGCGCCTGCGGTTCACGGTCCTGAGCGTACCCGCATCCAGCCGAAAACAGGGTGCCGAGTCCGATGGCGAGAAGCACTGCAAGAATTCGCGACATACCTTTCCTCCAATCGATGTGATTATTTCCTTCGGCCGGATATATAGCTGCCAGTTCTACGAATGATGCTGATTTCGTTTCACGATCACGTCCTGACGGGAACGACAGGTGACTCTGACGCGTGCTGATCGACGACTCCCAAGACGACTCTTCCATGCGATGAAGATAGCCCTTGCACAGATCAATCCGACCGTCGGCGACATTGATGGCAACGTGTCGCGGATGCTGGAGTATGCCGGCCAGGCCACAGCACGGGGCGCCGATTTGATCGTTTATCCGGAGCTATCGATCTGCGGCTATCCACCTCTGGATCTGCTCGAAAACGACTCGTTCATCGATTCCTGTAGCGATGCTATCGACCGTTTTGCGACGAACCTGCCCGCCGGACTTTCCGCCATCGTCGGAACGCCCGTCCGAAATTCTGACGCTGTCGGAAAACGCCTGTTCAATGCCGCAATTCTTGTCGAGACCGGAGCGCGTGTTGCAGAAGTGCATAAATCGCTGCTGCCCACCTACGACGTCTTCGACGAATACCGCTACTTCGAGCCGGCACATCACCTTCAACTCGTCGAATGGCGCGGCCTCAAACTCGGACTGCATATCTGCGAAGACATGTGGAATAACGAGGAGCAGGCCGACTATCATCTTTACCGAACGAACCCGATCGACAGGCTTGCTGAGATGGGGGCAGATCTCTTCGTCAATATCAGCGCATCACCGTTTTCGGTCGGGAAGCACGAGCGCAGGAACGAAGTCGTCGAAGAAATCTGCATTGAACACGGGATCCCGTTCGTGCTCGTCAATCAGGTCGGGGCAAATACAGAGGTCGTCTTTGATGGCGACAGCCGCGTGCACAATGACCGGGGCGAACTGGTCGTGTGCGCCGCCTCCTTTCGGGAAGACCTCGTCTTCTGGGACACTGACGCAGGAGCCTCACCCTGTTCGGTCGCGCTGACGGAGGCTGAGCAATTGCACGACGCACTGACGCTCGGTATTGCCGACTATTTCTACAAGACGGGTGCGTTCAACAAGACATTGATTGGTCTTTCCGGGGGAATTGACTCGGCTGTCACCTGCGCACTCGCTGTTGCAGCTCTTGGACCCGAAAATGTGGTCGGGATTACTATGCCGTCGGCCTATTCGTCGCCGGGGTCCGTGACTGACTCCGAAACACTCGCTTCAAGTCTCGGAATCGAATTCCACAATATCGGTATCGGCCCAGCCGTATCGGCTTTCGACGAGATGCTCGAGTCCCTCTTCGCTGAGACGAACGCCGGCGTCGCGGAAGAGAACATCCAGGCGCGCTCGCGGGGCGTCACGCTCATGGCCGTGTCAAACAAGTTCGGATATCTACTTCTGTCGACCGGAAACAAGAGCGAGATGTCCGTCGGATACGCCACGTTGTACGGGGACATGAACGGTGGACTCGCGGTCCTTGCCGACGTGTACAAGACGCAGGTCTACGAAGTCGCTGAATACATCAATGACCGGGCCGGACGTGAACTCATTCCGAGAAGCACGATCGAAAAACCGCCGTCGGCCGAGCTTCGGCCGGATCAACAAGACAGCGATTCGTTGCCCGACTATGTCATACTCGACCGCATCCTCGAGTTATACGTCGAGGACCAGCAGGAGCTGGACGAGATTGTGGAGTCGACTTCATTCGACGAACCGCTTGTGAGAAGCATTCTGGACATGGTCGATCGCAACGAATACAAGCGGCGGCAGGCAGCACCCGGAATACGCGTAAGTACCAAGGCGTTCGGTATGGGAAGGCGGGTGCCAATCGTGATGCGCTGGAATCGGGACGCCGCAAAGAAAAACAAATCAGGAAAGACGGACGCATGATCACCTACGTGTCGGGGAAATTGGTTTCGAAGAAGGCCACCGAAGTGGTTATCGACGTCCAGGGTATCGGGTATGAGATCCGCATTCCGACTTCTACGTACGAGAAGCTTCCCGACGCGGGCAAGCAGGCCATCCTCCATACACATCACTATGTTCGGGAAGATGCGATTCTACTGTACGGCTTTGCTGATGTAGATCAGCGGTCGATTTTCGAGGCCATGCTGAGCGTGTCGGGCGTCGGTCCGAAACTCGCGCTTGCGGCACTGTCCGCATTTCCGCCCGCGGACCTTCAAGAGCATGTTGTCCGCGGCGATGTCGGCATCCTGACCGGAATCCCCGGTGTGGGCCGAAAAACGGCCGAGCGGCTGGTTGTGGAGCTTAGAGACAAGTTTGCACGCGTGGAATTGAACGTGCCGGCGGGGGGCGTCGCCGGAGCAGCAAGTTCATTGCGGGCTGACGCGCTCGCAGCTCTGGAAGCACTCGGGTTGTCGCGAGCAGGGGCAGAGCGAAGCATCAGTCGTGCGCTGAAAGAACACCCCGGCATTACGTCGGTCGAAGAGTTGGTGCGGCACGCCCTTCAGGCAGGGTAGCCGCAGGTCGAGGAGTTGC
>JABDKH010000201.1 GCA_013002345.1 Rhodothermales bacterium | reverse complement strand
GACGGGATTGGAGATCCTGCGCGAGTGGGCAACGGAAATTGTGTTCGAGCCGGACGAGGTCGAGAAGGAGAGAGGTGTCGTGATCGAAGAATGGCGTCTCGGTCGTGGCGCTCAGGCACGCATCTTTGATCGTCAGTTACCCGTTCTGATGAAGGGCTCGAAGTATGCGGAGCGGCTTCCGATCGGAGACAAGGAAACGCTGGAGACCGCGGAGCGATCGACCGTAGTGCGCTTCTACGAAGACTGGTATCGCCCGGACCTGATGGCAATAATTGTGGTCGGGGATGTGGACGCAGACGCCATGGAGTCGTCCATTCAATCGCTCTTCTCAACGATTCCGGCGGCGACGGATGCGCGCGAGCGGCCGACTTTTGGTGTACCGGAAAATGAAGAGCCACTTTTCGCAATTGCGACGGATCCGGAGGCGCCTTACAGCAGCGTCTCCGTCGTGTTCAAGTTGCCAGAGCAGGACAAGAATTCGCTGCGCTCATATCGACGCAGTCTGGTAGAGCAACTCTACAACGGGATGTTCAACCAGCGGTTGTCGGAGCTGACCCAGAGTTCGGATCCGCCGTTTGTGGCTGCAGGTTCGGGCGGGGGATCGTTCACGCGGAATCCCGATTTCTACAACCTGTTTGCGATTGTAAAGGAGGGCGGGATCCAGCGAGGACTCGAGGTTGTGCTGACCGAGGCCGAGCGAGTCCGCCAGTTTGGATTTACCTCGTCCGAACTCGAGCGCCAGAAGCAGGATCTCATTCGTGGATACGAACGTGCATTCAGCGAACGGGAGAAGACGGAATCGGGCCGCCTGGTAGGTGAACTCGTCCGTCACTTCCTCGAGGACGAGCCCGTTCCAGGAATCGAATTCGAATACGACGTTGTGCGGCAAGCCGTCCCGGGCATAGCACTGGAGGAGGTGAATGCGCTGGCACGCCAGTTCATTACAGACAGAAACAGAGTTGTACTTGCCGACGGCCCGGAGAAAGAGGGTCTCGAGTATCCGGACGAAACCGAGTTGATGGGGCTGTTCAAGCAGGTCGAATCGGCTACGCTGGCGGCCTACGAGGACCAGGTTCTGGATGCCCCGCTTATGGCTGAGATGCCGGTTGCCGGCGCAATCGTTTCCGAAGAGACGAACGAAGACGTCGGCGTTACGACACTCGTTCTGTCGAACGGAATCACGGTGATTTTGAAGCCGACAACTTTCAAGAATGATGAGATCTTGCTTGCGGCGGATAGTCCCGGCGGCACATCGCTTGTAGATGACAACCGGCACGTCCCGGCGAGCTATGCGTCAACACTGATCGGTCGAAGCGGCGTTGGCGAGTTCGGGCCGATCGAGCTTGAAAAGAAGCTTGCCGGAAAGGTGGTTTCGGTGTCGCCTTTCGTGAGAGAGTTGACAGAAGGCTTCAGAGGATCCGCGTCGCCGGCAGATCTGGAAACGCTCTTCCAGCTGGTCCATCTCTACGTGACGAATCCGCGCGCAGACAGCACCTCGTACCTGTCGTACAAGCAGCGAATCGGAAGCCTCCTCGAGAGCTTCAAGGCGGATCCGGCGCAGGCCTTTCGCGACACCGTCCAGGTCACAATGGCGCAGTACCATCCGCGACGGAAACCGTTTTCGGAGGAAACACTGGAGCAGATGGACCTGATGGCGTCGCTGGACGTGTACCGAGACCGTTTTGCGGATACAGGTGACTTCACGTTCTACCTCGTGGGGGCGTTCGAGCTGGACGCCATCAAGCCGCTGATATCCACGTATCTCGGCAGTCTCCCGGCGAGTGGTCGCGAGGAAATGTGGCGCGATGTGGGCGTTCGACCTCCGACGGGCCGGGTAGAGAAAGCGGTTCGGCGAGGCATAGAGCCCAAGAGTCAGGTATACCTTCATTTCTCCGGTGAGCATCCCTGGTCGAACGAGGACCGGCGGCTGATTTCTGTCGTGAAAGATGTTTTGAGTACGCGACTCAGGGAAGTGCTGCGGGAGGATCTCGGCGGGACGTACGGCGTCTCGGTCAACGGCAGCCTGCAACGGCGCCCTGACGAACGATTCAGCTTCGTGATCAACTTTGGTTGCAATCCTGGCCGCGTCGATGAACTGACGGACAAGGTTCACGCCGTCATCGACACGTTGGTGACGGTCGGAACGACGGATACGTATTTGCAGCGCTCTCGTGAAACCACGATGACGGCACATCGCGTAGGATTGGAACAGAATGGCTACTGGATGAACTGGCTGCAGTTCTATGAGCAGAACGATCTTCCGATGTCCGACATCCCGAAGGGTGTTATTCGGTTCTACGACGCAGTGACGGTTGACGATGTGAAAACAGCGGCGGGCAAATTCCTGGGTCGCCAGAACACGGTGCGCGTAGTCCTCTATCCGGAGGAGTGGGGCAAACAAGACTGACGTCCTACACGTGCGGACGTGCCGCTAACGACGTCCGGCCAGCTTCAGTCTGACTTCGCGAGCAGCCGCAGAACGTCGAGTGCCGATATGATCCCGACCAGCTCGCCATCGCGTGTAACAAGGACGCGATGTATGCGACCCGTGACCATCGTCACCGCGACGTCTTTTACGGAGGCATCTTCTTCGACACTGAAGATCATGGGCGTCATGATGTCGCCCACGTGCGTCTGATCATCGGTTCCAAATCTGAAAGACGACAGGTCTTGATCGGTGTAGTCTTTCTCCAGTGCGTGCTGGTAGTAGCCGCGGCCGACGGTCTTGGCTGGTTCTCGGCTCGGGAAACTGTCATGACGGACAACGTCCGTGAGTGAAACCACGCCTATCAACTTGCCATCTTCCGACACCACGGGTCCTCCGGATATGGAATTCTCGGTAAGGAACTCGGCGAGATGGGTAATGGGCCAATCCTCACTGATGGTCAGTACGCGGGGCTCCATAATGTCCCGAGCAAGAAGCTCCTCGAGGTCGGGAATCGTCGAGTTACGCACCTCCGGTTCCTTGATCATCACACACCTCTCTGATTCTGATATAGGCATCGCTGGTTTTGGCCCATACGACGTCGGGATCGTCAGTATTGCAGGGCCGCGTAGGTAGAGATAACGAATTGCGAGAGCGTCGGCAAGTGGACGCCGCTTGATCTCGCCGTGGGGAATTACGCTCGTGGCGTGGCAGGGGTTGGCCTACGGCCAGGGACACGCCTCGCGGCTTGTTCGTGGTGTTCTGATGGTCGCTCGACTACTGAGCAAACCCCTGTCGGAATACTTGCACGATTCGCTCGGCAGCGCGGCCGTCCCACAGCGGAGGAATCTCGCCGATTGCCGGGGATTTGCTTACCGACATGAATTGGTCGTACACGACGGCGGGATCCAACGGCACGAGTTGATTTGTGCCGAGCTCCACGGTGACGGGCCGCTCCGTGTTGTCGCGGAGGGTCAGGCAGGGCACCTTCAGATACGTCGTCTCCTCCTGAATTCCGCCCGAGTCGGTGACAACGACA